>JBKJHR010000031.1:0-3576 GCA_046598695.1 Kapaibacterium sp. (SeqCode) | reverse complement strand
TGCGGCAAAACGCATCCACACATTATCAACCATTTCCGCCATATTATCGACGACGCGCATCGTATGCTTGAACACATCTTTATGCGCATACTCCTGTTCGCCGACGGTCATCAGATCAACACCGGATAAATTGGCGATCTCGGGAAATACAAAATCGAGCAAGCCTGTCTCAAAAAGGATATTAATGCCAATGCTTGGTTTGCGCGCCGACATGATCTTCACAAACTCATCAGTAATGCGCTCTTGGCTTACAACGCTTCCTTGAATGCGTTCTCGCATATTTTTCATTGCCGTCAGAGCTTCCGGCACAACCATAAACTCTAACTGTGCAGCGAACCTCGCCGCGCGCATCATCCGCAGGGGGTCATCAGCAAAGGTAATTTCAGGATCAAGTGGTGTGCGCAAAACACGGGATTGGAGATCAATTAATCCGTTGTAATTATCAATGATCTCACCGAAAGAATGCTGGTTCAGACTGACAGCAAGTGCATTGACGGTGAAGTCGCGCCGTGCAAGATCATCTTCAAGCGTGCCTTCTTCGGTGATGGGTTTGCGTGATTCCGAGCGATAGCTTTCCTTCCGTGCACCAACGAACTCGATCTTGACCTCGCCAATTTCTATTGCCGCCGTGCGAAATTTCTCATAGATGGCAAGTTTCGCGCCTTGCAGTTCTTTCTCAACCTTCTTGGCGAAGGCAACGCCATCACCGATAACCGTTATATCAATATCTTTCTTTTGCGTACGACCAAGCAGTGCATCGCGGACAAATCCGCCGACAGCATAAATATCCACTCCCGCTTGATCGGCGAGATGTCCGATGGCGAAAAGAAGCGGTTCGGTAATATCAAGATGCGTATTCATATTCTGCCGAGACAAACGAAGCAGGGGAGAGATGCCGTTCCGTGAAAGAGTGACAACCAAATGCTTCTCTATGTGCTTTGCTCAAAAAGTCGTAAGTTTGTACAATGGTTTTTGTGTTTTAACATACTCAAGGAGAACTCACTATGTCTATGATGAAGGAATTCAAGGAATTTACGATGAAGGGAAGTGTCGTTGATCTCGCAGTTGGCGTGATCATCGGCGGAGCCTTCGGGAAGATCGTTGATTCACTCGTAAACGATGTACTGATGCCGCCTATTGGAATGGCACTTGGCAACATTGATTTCAAAAACCTTGCCTTAAAGCTTTCTGATGCCGGAGCCGATGGCAAGCCCGTCATGATGAACTACGGTCTCTTTATTAATCATGTCATTACCTTTATCATCGTTGCCTTCTGTGTCTTTATGATCATCAAGGTAATAAACGCGGCTCGTCGTAAGGAAGAAAAGGTACCAGCCGCGCCGGCTCCGACACCACAAAATGAGATCTTGCTTGCCGAGATTCGTGACTTGTTAAAGAAGGGTTAATACTCCTTAAAGTTACGATAGCCTCAGAAGAATACCTGCGGCTATCTCTTTATATTTTTTTGATTGTTTTTCTACATCATATCTTTTTATGCTTATGAAACGCATCATGTTTTTATGTGCTCTTCTTGTTTTGGTGTCACCGCTATATGCACAGGTTGATACTGCCAAACTTCAGCTTGGTTGGAATCATGGTGTTATCGCTGGATTAACCCTGACGCAAGTTTCCTACACCGATTGGGCAACAGGCGGCGAGAATTCGCTTGCATATAATGCATCTATCGTTGGCAGATCAATTAACGAACAGGAGATGACGAACTGGAGCACGAACTACAAGTTCAGTTTTGGGCAGGCTAATCTTGCGAGCAAAGGCATTCGCAAAACTGACGATGTGATCGATATTGCGACGATCCTTGCATACAAACTCAATACGTATGTGAATCCTTATATCGCGGGCTCGTTCAAGACGCAGTTCGTTGATGGATTTGAATACACCGATACATCGAAGACCGTAATTTCTTCGTTCATGGATCCCGCCTATGCCCAAGAAGGTATTGGCATTGGCTTCATACCGATTCCGCAACTCAAGACCCGCATCGGTGCCGCGCTCCGCGAGACATTCACAACAAAGTATAGCCGTTGGGCAGATGACCCAAAGACTCCGGAGATAGAGACATCACGCATCGAGGGTGGATTGGAATGGATAACTGATGGTGAATTCAAAATTGATGATAACGTCTTCTTCAAAACGCACCTCGAAACATTCGCAGGTTTTAAGACTTTTGATAAGTGGGTGATTTTATTCGACAATCTCTTGACTGCAAAAGTATCGAAATATATCAGTGCACAATTAGGTGTGACGTTGAAGTACGACGAGTTCGTCGTGAAGCGCACTCAGATCAAAGAAGGCTTGGCGTTGGGGATAAGCTACCAATTATTTTAAGTGTTTCCATAGGGGCGCACTGTCGTGTGCCCCTACTTGATTATCATCACGCTTTTTGTTGCGGTGTGAATGCCTTGCTTTATAGCAAGGAAGGCAACACCTGAGCGGAGATTGTCACTCTGAAGGTGTAGCTCTTCGCCTTGAATAACCACATCCTTCTCTTCGATCATTCTTCCAAGTGCATCATAAAGCGTTACCCTCGCATTACCTGATGGGAAGGAGTGGTGAATACTGATTGAATGCGTTAGCTCAACAAACTTGACTTCATAGATCGTGACCTTTTTTTCTCTCAAGAAATCACGGAAGATATTATCTCCGCATTCGTTCTTGCGGCAGATCGTGGCAGAATCATTGGCAACAACAAGCGCGCAGTTCTGGAATTTCGGATCATCCGGCGCAAGAAGTAGTTTATCCAAACGAAGCACTGTGCAATCGGTCGTTGTTACATACGTTTTGAAACGCAACACAACAAGAGGCTTCGATGTAGAGATGGTAAAAGGATACGGTACATAGAGCGTATTGCCCCATGTTTGTTTCGTTTGATCGTAAAGCCCCGCACCTTCGACGAGCGTCCCAGTAAACTTCGGAGTAAGTGGCGAGAGCAGATCGGTATTATATCGCACCGAAAGATCAAAGCCCTCGATAGATTCACCACTATTGCTTGCAAGATAGATCGGCACTTCTATCGTATCCCCTGCATCGGAATAATCATTAATGATCGCCCGCATCGAACCGCGAAGCGATGCACGAAGATTCGCAACGATAACGATCGTTGTGTCATGCTCGATGCCGTTTGCGTTGAAGAAAATTCTGATCTTCCCGACTGTTATTCCTGCATCGGATGAATGAATCGAGAAGGCGAGCGATCTGCTCTCCGTTGCTTTCAGGGTGACGGGTAGCTGTGAACTCACGAAAGAATAGGGAATCCCTTCCACACGTGCTGAATCAATGCGTAAGCCAATACATGAATTACTTGTGATCGTAAAGAATGTATCTACCCCATCGCAGACGGTGCTATTATAGGTGAGCGATGTTGGGAGTGTCAGTGTATTTGTCGCGCTTCGCACGATAGCTGTGATAGGGATAGTCCGCGAAACGCTTGTGCCATTCGATGTAAAATAGAGACGAATCACTCCCCCGATGCTATCTGGCGTTGTGCTATTTAGTGTAAGGTGGTAACTCGTTGCCTTTCCGCCGCTCAGGACGTTTGGTGCAGTAAAGCTGAGTGAG
>JBKJHR010000261.1:0-27913 GCA_046598695.1 Kapaibacterium sp. (SeqCode) | reverse complement strand
GGGGAATGCCGCGCGTTTGCCCTCAGTGAAATTGCTGGGAATGTCGTTGCAAAAGAGATGTTATACTTTGCCTATGAAAATGTACTTGCTTCTTGTTGGCATATTTATTTCGACATCGCTTTTTGGGCAAAGCCAGAAGGTATCTCTTTCTCCATATTTGCAGCTTCGCGGTGCGGGCGCACCTTCGATCTCGCCTGATGGGAAATGGATCATCTATACTTCCGGTGTGAGCGGCACGGCGCAGCTTTGGAAAATACCAGCCAAGGCAACTCCCGATGGAAATGCATATTGGGCAGAACAGGTGACCTTCTTCAACGATCCGATCACCTCAGCGCAAATTTCTCCCGACGGCAAGCAGATCATTTTCCGCAAGGATAATAACGGCGATGAACGAGCACAGCTTTATACCATGCCATTTAATGGCGGCGAGGCAGATTCGCTTACCAAGAATCCGAAAGCGATCTTTAGCGGCGGCTTTAGCAAAGACGGTAAATATATTTATTATACATCCAATGAGCGCAACGATGCCTTTACGGATATCTACAGGATGGATGCGAAGACCCGCAAGCCAGAGATGCTGCATCAATCGCACGATCAGGATCAGATGATGACGGTCAGCCCCGATCATCGCTGGTTGTTTATCAGCAGATCACTTGGCGCTGAGAACGATAGGCTGTACGTGAAAGACCTTCAAACGCAGAAGGCAAGTGATGAGCCAAGACTTATCACACCATTTGATGGCACCGCAAGTTATTTCATACGCCATGTCTCGAAGGATTCAAAGCGAATTTTCTTGACGACCGATCAAGGCAAAGATATTGAATATAGGGCGTACCTTGACTTTCAGGATGCAAAGGCGAAGATCGTTGCAAAGGAGACCTGCAAATGGGAGATAGATCAGGATGTTGTTTCCGAAGGCGAGGAGATCGAAGTTATTACCCGCAACGTTGATGGTGTCAGCGAAATGTCCATCCTTGATTTCAAGACCGGGAAGATCCTTCCATCACCCAAACTTTCTGAGGGCGACTTCATCAATAATATCCAGATATCTCGTGACGCGAATACGATAGCTTTCAATTACAATAGCCCAACGGAGATCGGCAGTATTTTTATCTATGATAGGAAGCGGAATATCACCGAGGCTATCACCAAGCCGAATTATTCAGGGCTTGACCCGAAGAGTTTTGTTCGTTGCTCATTGATACATTATCCTTCGTTCGATGGAGCGAAGATACCGGCTCTCTATTACTCGGGCAAGGCGGTGACAGGCACCAAGAAGCCCGTTATCTGCATGATGCATGGCGGACCTGAGGGGCAGGAGAGACCATGGTTCAATAGTCTTGCACAATATTACGTACAACGCGGTTATTCGGTACTTATTCCAAATGTACGCGGTTCAACAGGCTATGGCAAGGAATATGGGTTAGCTGATAATGCCACTAAGCGAATGACGAGCGTCAATGATATGCGTTACGCTGGCTATTGGCTTGCGAATCAGCCTGATCTGGATTCTAACCGTCGCATTATCTATGGCGGCTCTTATGGCGGCTTCATGTCGCTCGCTGCAATGACGATGCAGCCTGAGATATGGGCTGCAGGAGCTGATCTTTTTGGCATTGCGAACTTCCACTCCTTCTTGAAGAATACCGGGGCATGGCGGCAGAAGAATCGTATCGCTGAGTATGGCGACCCCGTGAAGGATTCGGCATTCCTCTACCAGATCTCGCCGTTGACGCATGTGGAGAATATTCGCAAGCCGCTTTTCGTTTATCAAGGCAAGAACGACCCCCGAGTTCCTCATACGGAGTCGGAGCAGATCGTTGAAGCGGTCAAGAAGCGAGGGATCCCGGTGGAGTATATTCTTCTCCCTGATGAAGGGCATGGGTTGAACAAACGCGATAATCGCATCAAGGTTTATACAGCCATCGTGGATTTCTTTGATAGGTTTGTGAAATAACGTAGTACACTTTGACCTGTTAAGGTACAGGTGAAAGGGAAACTTTGGTTATTATGCCGTGTTCTTTAAGAAAGACACGTTTCACTTTATCCTTAAAGGAATATGGTTCGTATTAAAGTAATCATCATATTAGTATTTACGACATTCCTTTCAGTTTCAAAAGGACAACCCCCTTATTGGGAGCAAACAAGGGGTCCGGGAGGGTCTGTTGAAAAACTAGTGTTTGACAGTGCAGAAAATATCTACGCCCTAGGCGAAAAGATTTGGAGATCTACAGATGATGGGGTTCACTGGGTAAATGTAACACCCAAAAAATCTCTCGGTTCGTTTTCAGGACTTGCTGTTTCACCAGACGGTACAATATACGTTGGAGAAAAATCTGATGGAAATGGCTTCCGATATTCGTTTAATGTATATCGTTCTACTGATAAGGGGAACAGTTGGCAAGTGATACTTTCTGATTATCTCACTTCTGATATAAAAGCTAGAACTGGGGCCAAAGTCTATCTTTCTGGTCACCGGCTTGGCACTGATGATAATCATTTTCTAATTTCTTCAGATAGTGGCAATCACTGGTCTAGCGGAAATGGTTACCCTTCTCTTCCGGCATTAGATGCAAAACAAATTTCACTTGGCAAAAATGGATATGTTTTTCTAGATTATAATTATGCGATAGACCCTTACTTTTATCGCTCAAGCGATGACGGAGAAAATTGGACAAAACTTATTACGAATGACGTCGGTGGGAATGGACTTATCTGTAGTGCTGATAATCAATTATATACCTCTGCACCTACGAAATATAATCCAAACTCGGGGTATATTGGAGGGGCTTATAAGTCAACAGATAATGGACGCACATGGAACTTGTTAAATCCATTTTCGACACGCGGAATTGGTGTTACTTCAAATGGAGATTTATATATTGCGGATGAACTTGGTATTTCTTTTTCAAGTGATAAAGGAGTTTCTTGGAAGAGGATAGGTGTTGTGAATAATGATCCATGGCGTACAATGTCTGCAAATTTTAGTGGCTCCCGAGTATATGCTACAGATTATAATAGAAGTGTGATTTTGGCACCTGACTCAATGAATTGGATAGAAAGAACTATCCCTTGTAGTAAGGTTTATTTTATAGCTCCCGATATTCTGGGTTCAGTTGCAGCTTTAGTTGAAGACCCTGGGGGTCTAGCTTTGTCATTGAACAAGGGAGATTTTTGGAGGTATAGAGCCCCAATACTTTGGGGTGGAAGTATAAGTTATTCTAATCTTTGGAGAATCGGCTTCGATTCGTCAGGGGGGTTACTTGGCTCTAAAGATGAAGACATATGGCGAAGTACTGATGGTGGATATAATTGGGTTTTGTTTAAGAAGTCAATGCCCACTTTGACCTATAAAACAGCCCCAAATGGATCTATTTTTACTTTCACTCAAAAAAATGAGATATATCGGACAAACGATTTGGGGAAAACTTGGGATATGATGTCCTCTTTTGGATCTCGAAAACCATATGCAATTGATTGTAGTATTGATGGGAATATTTATGCATCAGCTGGGGGCGCTTTATTTCGCTCGTCAGATAACGGTGATTCATGGAGGTCAGTTATTAACTTTATGGATAAAGACCTTAATATTTCACTTGGTCCAAAGTACTCTTCAACAATTAGTAGTTTGGTATGTACATCGAAAAATGAGATTATTGCAAGTTATCAAGTTCAACTTATTCTGGATAGTGTTCTGACAAAGAATGGATACCAATACACACTAAAAACAGAAAACGGTATTATCAAGTCAACGGATAAGGGAGTAAGTTGGGCTAAAATAAATTTAGGATTGAATAATGATATAATACGAGATCTAACGAGTGGCTTTCAAGGAGAAGTGTATGCGTTTTCAAATCGCGCGCTCGTCATTTATCTTGGCTACAATGACTCGATTTGGACGAGTATAAATTCCGGTCTTGATGGAATTAACGATTTTACATGTATGACGGTGGGAAATGGTGGTTCTGTATTTATTGGCACTCAGGGGAGAGGGATTTATAGAAAAATTTTGACTCTTGATTATGTTGAGAAGCAACCAGTAATAAAGACTAATCTTGTTAGTCTCTCTGTGTTCCCGAATCCATTTTCTTCAAAATCTACCATTTCTTACGCTCTCAAGGAAAGTATTTTCGTCAAACTTGATCTCTGTGATGTCACAGGAAGGACAATATCCACCATTGTGAACGAAGGACAACATCCTAAATTGTATGAATACCCATTAAATCTCAGCAATTTTGACGATGGAATGTATTTAGTTAGGCTAGTAACCTCTGAGGGTATAAGCGTTGTAAAGGCAATTGTGATAAAATAAGGAGGGGGCTAAAATAAATACAAATTCTGTAACTTGACGTATATTTGTAACGATTTATTCTTTTTTTTCCGTAAATAACTATGACAAACGATTTCTTCTCAAGACTCGACGGCGCAATTCAAGAATTCGCCGTTTTAGATCATCCTTTTTATCAGGCATGGAATGCCGGTACGCTTACCAATCCTCAGTTGCAGGAATATGCAAAGCAGTACTATCAGTTTGAACGCAACTTCCCACGCTACGTGAGCAACGTACACGCCAACACCGAAAAGCTTGAGCATCGCCAACAGCTTCTCGAAAATTTGGTTGAAGAAGAGCGCGGCAATGAGAACCATCCAGAGCTTTGGCTTCGCTTTGCTGAGAGTCTCGGTTGTCAACGCGATGCGTTGCAATCCCCGGCGCCGTATGCTGAGACGAGTGCCATGAATAAGACCTTCACGGACATCACACGTAATGGCTCAACGCTCGAAGGCGTTGCGGCACTCTATGCGTATGAGTCACAGATTCCGGAAGTCTCAACCACGAAGATCAACGGCTTGAAGAATTTTTACGGTGTGAATACTGATTACGGTTTGGCATTCTTCCGCGTCCATCAGGAAGCTGATGAGATCCATCGTCGCGCCGAACGCGATATGCTTGCCGAACTTATCACAAGCCCAGCTGATGAAGATCGCGCCATCGAATCTGCCCGCACTGCCGCCAAAGCATACTACGAGATGCTTACAGGCGTTGTCCGCGAGAATCACATTGAATGCGCGATGTAAGGATTCTTTAGTATAGAATTGAATAGCCCTCTTTGAGACATTCAAAGAGGGCTATTAAAGATTTTTTTTCGGTCCTAGTTTTAGAATAGATTTACCAACTGCAGTAACAGCGTTGCGGCAAGCCCACCACCGACTGCAACAAGGAGCAGCTTACCATACGACATATCAACGAGCTTTCTATGCAAGTAGGAAATTGCAATAGTAGAGATAAGCGCTGCATACGGGAAGTAATTCTTCGCAGAATGGATCCCAAATGCCTTATAAATAATGAGCGAAAAGACGAAGATCGAGAGAAACTCAACGACGACAAAGATGGTCATCTTCTGCGTTGATGATACGGGAGCTGCGGTTGATGCTGATTGCGTTGCCATAAATTGGATGAAATATAATGTTAGATAACGAGAAAAAGCCGAAATAGAATTCGCATTCTGAGGGTTATACTGCCCATGTTCGAGAAACTACTCTCTCCGATAACGTTAAAGTCTCTGACGCTCCCGAATCGCCTCGTGGTGCCTGCAATGGTCACGCGGCTATCCGGTGAGGATGGGCTTGTTAACCAAGATATTACCGATCGCTACGTCCGCTTCGCCCAAGGCGAGGTTGGGTTGATCGTCGTCGAAGCAATGTCAGTGCATGGGGCAAAATCTGGTCCCTTGCTCAAGATTTGCGACGATACCTTCAAACCAGGGCTTACTGACCTTGCCAGCAAGGTCCATGACACGAGCGAATCGAAGATCATGCCACAGATCATTCACTTTCTGAAGATCGCCCGTTCGGGTTGGCGGCAGAAGATCGAAGATCTTTCGCATGATGATATTAAGCTCATCATTCAACAGTACGGGCAAGCAGCACTTCGTGCCAGAGAATGTGGATTCGACGGAGTCGAGATGCACATGGCTCATGCCTATACAATGAGTTCATTCCTCTCGAAGAAGAATAAACGTCCTGATGAGTTTGGTGGTAAATCCCTCGAAAATAGATTACGTGCCCCACTTGAAGTTGTTGCAGAGGTACGCAGAATGGTAGGTGATGATTTCCCTGTCGGAGTTCGCTTCTTGGGTGAGGAATCCATTAAAGGCGGATATACAACGGTTGAATCAGCGCAGATCGCCGTTCGGATGGCCGAAGGGGGAGTGGATTACATCTCACTTTCTGCTGGCGGGAAATTCGAAGATGCTGTTCATAAAGATGGCGAGGTACTCTACCCCTACACAGGATACTCCGGTGATAGATGTATGCCGCCTGCTGATTATCCAGATGGGTATAATCTCCACATGCCCGAAGCAGCAAGACGTGCATTGCAGAAGAATGGCTTAACAACACCTGTCATCGCAACGGGGAAAATATCCTCTCCTGAATTTGCCGAAGAGATCTTACAGCAGAATCGTGCCGACATGATCGGTATGGCTCGTGCATTACTTGCTGATCCTGATATCATTAAGAAATCAAAGGCAGGTAAGCCTGATAAGATCGTCAAGTGTATTTATTGGAATGTCTGCAAAGCACTCGATGAGACATTCCATGAAGTTGTCTGCGGATTGTGGCCCAAAGAGCATAAGCAGGCACCGCTCTCAGAGGATGAGATCGCGCCGACATGGCAATCTGCCGAGCCATTAGAGATACTTGTTCGGACAAATCAGATTCGATTAAATTGGGAGAAAGCGCTTGATAATGAGCAGGTTGCAGGATATGAAATATGGCGTTCGGAAAATGAAGGTCGAACGTTCGATCATATATACTCGGTCACAGTTTCGATGTATACTGATAACCTTGCAATGAGCGGTAGGAAGTATCAATACTATACCAGAGCTTATGATCTTGCCGGAAATAAGAGCGAGAGATCAAATCTGGTATATGCTGAAGTGCCGTTGAAGATTTCACTGATGGAAGTTGCGTAAGCCTTTTTCTATAAGTAATTCATGCTTATGAAGTTGTCATTCTGAGCAAAGCGAAGAATCTCTTGAGGTCTTGTAAGAAATTTCTCGGCGCACCTTAAGGGATTCTTCGTCGTGCTAAAACCACTCCTCAGAATGACAATAATCGAAACTCAGTCATAAACCTTTCCCGTAATCTCCGAACCTAAGAATAGAGGGTACTGTTAGTACCCTGCTAGAGCTTTTACGAAATATATAAAGGAAAATACGATGAGAGAATCATTGAAAGATAAAATTGAACAGGCATTATCCTCAAATTTTGAACAGGCACAAGAAGCGAAAGTCGCTGAATTGAACCGCCTCTCCCGCACCGGCAAGACCATTACCCGCAAAGACTATAACTCCCGCGCTTTACCCGACTTGTATAGCGAATTAGGGCTTGAATACCCAACCGGAAAGCCTGCAACGGCAACCGTATAACCCCCACATTTATATAGCCTCCGCCGTAATAGCGGAACGAACTATCATATTGCGAGTTTCTTAAAGGGTAAGGATACATGATGTATCCGCTGTGTGTCGTTGTCATTTTCACTCTTTACTAAGAAACCTATTATGCGTTCGTTCTTACGCCTTTCTTTTTGTTGTGCCCTTGTGCTTTTTGCAATGCAGCTCCGTGCACAAGATAAGCATATCATGCTCTTCGAGACCTTTACCAATAGCTTCGAAGGTTGCACCGCCAATAACGATTTTGATGCCGCATTTAGGAATACGTTAGCTCAACCCATTGGTGACCAACTGATCCATTTGAATCATCACTTGGGCAATGTAGGAGACCCGATGACAAGCTCTGATGCTACTTCCGAAATGCTACGTCTATCTGAGCAAACATCCTACCCTCTCCCCGCTCGATGTGCTGATGTTGATCATACAAAGTTTACCTTTACAGGTGTCCGCCTCACAGGTACAATACCCGGTTGCGTTAATGAATGGACTGCAAGGATGAATGAGCGTGAATCAAATGCACCTCCAGTTCGCATTACGCTTATTGATGCAAAGATCGATAAGAAGGGTTCGGCAGAGCACTACCGCGTTATATCAACGGTACAGGTCGAAGCATTGGAGAACATCACATCACCAATGAGCATTTACTATGCGATCATAGAAGACAATATCTTCTATACACAGTGCCCCGATGATAAGCCAGCAGGACCGAAAGTTCACAATAGTGTCGTCCGATATATGCGCACAACGGGTGATGATCTGAAGCTCAATGGCAAACCTGCCGGCACAAAAGTATTAATGACCTATCAGCAAGATATATCGAAGAATAAGAGCTACGATTTCAAGCTCCCTAATATGCAAGCGATTGCCTTTGTGGAAAAAGGAACAGCTTCGACGTATGAAGTTGTACAGGCGGCGAGATTAAAAAAAGGACTTGACACACTTCAAGCTCCTGCAAAGGCATTGAGCCTTTATGAAGGAAATCTGAATGGTATCACGTACCATCCAGATGATAACATCACTATCGTCTTTGATAAGACGAGTATTGATTCGGTGAAGCTCGAATACTCAACGAATAATGGCGGATCATGGATTACTATTGGTAATACAGATAGAAGTCCGTTCTATTGGGTGGCGCCAACTGTTGTCACATCCCAAGGCAAGATTCGTGTCTCTGATCTTGAGACATCAAATCCTGTTGCGACACAAACAGGAAGCTTCTCCATTCTTGGAAAAGATCACGACATCAAAGTTCTTCATCCAAACGGCAAAGACACTGCCTATATCGGTAAGCCTTTTAGTATTCAATGGACAAAGACAGGATTGGATAGTGTGAACATTGATTACTCTAATAATGGTGGTTTGAATTGGCAGATCGTTGCGAAAAATAAGACGACAACATCGCACTCATGGTATCCAACTGCTCCGCAAACTGAGCAAGGGTTGATTCGTATTTCGTGGACGATCGGCTCGGGCGAGTTGATCGGTGCATCAAGTGACCCATTCCATGTGCTTCAAGCATCAAGTGGGAGCGTTAAAGAACGTAAGGAAGGCACTGAGTTTGATATTCGTGTCTATCCACAACCAGCACGCATATCAGGAAGTATCAATGTTGAAGTGACATTGCCGAGAGAAGCAGAGTTAACTATTAAGATGTATGATCTTCTCGGGAAAGAAGTCTATGCACGATCAGCGACTCATACCTCATCGGGTAGATCGGTAGTATCTCTTCCGGCGACTTCGCTCACAGCAGGTACATATGTAATGGAAATAGTTGATTCACGCGGAGGAAGGATCACTCAGAGAATAGAATTATTTTAAGTATTAGGAATAAAAAAGGCGGATATAATGTCCGCCTTTTTTATTCAATCAGTTTTTGTTGGTGTGGTCGGAGCTGCTGGGGCAGGGGTTGTTACTGTTGGTGAAGCAGTATCTTTACCGCCCGATGATTTCTTGGAGTAATCAGTCACATACCATCCTTCCCCTTTATAGAGCACTCCTGCACCACCCGTGACGATCCGGTCGAACGTCTCCGCACCGCAACTTGGGCATTTTGTTAGGGCATTTTCCGTAATGCGTTGCGTAATTTCAGCAGAGTAACCGCATGAGGAGCATCTATAGTCGTAGTTTGGCATAGTCGTTGTTAGTTCTTTCGCACTAACACGAATTTTGATTGACCGGATTCCTTTGCAAGTACAGAAGTTGCACTGACGATATATATTCCGCTTTCTGGCAACATCCCATTCTCATCGTGTCCATCCCATGAAACAGTCGAGCCGAGCTGTGAACCGTCGATCGTTTTGATCAGTCTGCCAGATACACTATATATTTTTACCGTCGAACCACTGACAAGCCCTGTGATCGTCATTTTTATATCATCATATGTTCCTTGCGTAACAGGATTTGGGAAAACAACCATTTTTGTATAATCCGAATTTCCTTCTTTGAAGATAGAACTTGTGCGAGAAATCCCTTTTCCTGTAGCAATGTACGCTTCCCCTGTTTTCGTATCGAAGCTGATAGAGAGAACATTGTTATCTATCAGTGGAGAATTCTCGGAAGTATATCTGGCAACAGAGTCCGAACCGTCGGGAGATACGACAAAAATACCACGATCTGTACCAACCCATTTATTCCCTACTCCGTCAACAGCGATCGTGCGAACGACTTGCTCTTCAAGATATGGTATTTTTCTCGCTCTGAATTCTACACTACCCGTCGAAAAGCTTTTGGAATGGCTGACGATATTTACACCTGCATTCGTGCCACACCACAAACCATTGTCTTGGTCAACGATTAGTGCATTGACAATTGCATTGAGTAGCGTTGCATTTGATCCTGTTCCTGGCAGGCCGCCCGATACTGAGCCGTCAAGTGAACGATAGACAACACCGTAGGGGATAGGGAAGCTGTTCTCTATTGTAGCAAGATAATAATATCCATCAAAATCCTGCGCGATCGCACCGAACGGACGATATAATCCATCTGGAGTGTTCATTTGATAGCTCGTAAATTGATCACCATCTTTTGAAATATGGAGACCTTCCCCATTGAGTGCCCATGTAGGGCATACCAAATTCGATTTATTGTCAAGGATACATTGCCCGACAACAATAAAGTCAACATTGCCGCCTGCTGTATATTGGAGCCCTGCACTATTTTTTCGAAAAGAAGAAGAGATAGTATTTCCATTGAAAGAAATTTTACCTAATCCATTTCCAAAAGTTGAAGCCCATAGCGCATTCCTTGTCGAATCAAAAAAGAGGAAAGTATAGTTGGTTCTTGGTAATGGTGAGTTATTTACTGTTCCAAGGGAAAGCCACAAAGAATTCTCTGCATCAAATACTGAAATCCCTTGTACTCCATGAGATATATAGAGTTTACCATTACTGGGAGCGAAGGAAAGTGATGAGATGCTGTTTGAGAGCGGGCCTGCAGGAAAAACATCACTCGTGATGGTGTTATTTGTATTGACAGTACTTACGCCGTCATTTGCAGAACCATAAATGATATCACGCTTCTTTGTAACAGCGAACGTTTTTATGTCCGATGAACTCGTTCTTGATGGTATGCTCTGAAATGTAAAATTTTGGAGGTTGCTAGTCGAAATTAAACGTCCACCATTTGTTGCATCAAGTATATAGAGTGAATCAGTAGCAACGAGTTTTATTCCATTTACTTTTTCAGTATCAATAGCAATTGGATTTAATGCGAGGCTTTGAGATACTTCATACAGTCCCCCAGAGCCTGAGACATAGACCTTCCCTTTGTAGAGTGCGAGAGATCGTAAATACGTCCCGGGTGGTGCAGGGCTTGTCGTCCAAGCAAATGGGGCTGAGAGATTCACAGAATTTTTATCTGCAACGGCAATTGCGTCAGTCAGCACGACATAGATTTTTCCGTTATACTCCATTGCTGCAAACGCTGTATCTTCTGCGACGAGAGAGCCAAACTTCGGGACAGTAATAATAAAGGAGCCAGATCTACGGTTATAAATACTCAGTCCAAAATTTGCAGATATATATACATTATCACCAAATACAGAAAAATTATTGATCGTCTTCTTTGTAATTAATGAAGAAAGAGTAATATCTGAGACGGAGTGCATTTTCTTTGTTGCCTCAGTGTAAATATCTATCGTACCCGTTTCTCCGCCGAAATACGCATTGCCATCAACGTCTGTTCCCGTTGCTGTAACTTTAATATCACTTAACCCATCAGATTTACGCAGAGCAAGGATACTCTCTGGTTTTGGATCTGCAAGGGTAACGCGGAATGCTCCGCCATTTGTTGCTACCCATGCGGCAGAGGAATCGCTTGTCAGCGCAACATCCGTCACCACGTTCATTGCTGTGTATGTACGCCATTCTCCTGAGCGCAATGGTTGAGCCATTACAAGTAACGGACTGAGCCATACACTACAAAGCCATATCAAAATTGTCTTCTTCATTCGTATGATAGATTATATGTTTCCGGCTATTTATTCAGATCCGCTTACATCTTCAACAAAATTTTCCCAGTCAATTATCGTTAATTGCTTCCGGAGGGATGCCATTTCGATCGCGGCAAGTGCGGCTTCGCTCCCCTTATTATCTTCATCATCCCCAGCACGTAAGAGAGCCTGCTCTTCGGTGTAGGTTGTAAGGATACCACACGTAACTGGTACTTCATGCTTCAATGCCACCTCGCGTATACCTTCCATTGCCGCATTGGAGACGTACTCAAAATGAGCGGTATCTCCTTTTATGACACATCCGAGAGCGATGATCGCCTCAACCTCAGAATTTGTCGCCAGCATTTCACAAGCAACAGGTATCTCGAATGCACCCGGCACCTCAACGATGATAATGTTATCATCGTCTACCCCATACACTGCAAGGGCGCGTAATGCCCCTCTGCGTAAGCTGTCGGTGATCGTGGCATTCCATCGGCTTACGACGATACCAATAGTAATATCTTTCTCGGCTAAATTTCCTTTGTATATATGTGGCATAATGAGCAATATTCAGCTCCATGTAACACGAATACTACGTCGGAAGGCTCCTAAGAGATTCAGGCAAAAAACTGTCCACTTTTCCCATAGTGATATGGTAGTGTGATACGAATTTTGGCAATAGAGGGAAAAATCGGTCTGTGCTTGCAGTAATGAGAATCGTCATACCGCGTATATGCTCATCGCGGAGGATAGAAAAGATGCTTTCAGCTGAAACATCATCAAGTTGGGCAGCGGGTTCGTCCGCAATCAGAAGAAGCGGCTCTGTGATAAGAGCCCGAGCTATAGAAACACGTTGCTGTTCACCAAGTGATAATGCTTTCGGATAAACGTGCGCTTTATTCGATAGTCCCACCTCATCAAGTCTTGCCTCAACTTTTTTAGTAATCTCTGCTCGTGAATCCGAACGCTGAACTTCAAGAGCGAAGGCAATATTCTCAGCTACAGTTTTCTCTTGGAGCAAGGCAATACTTTGGAACACACATCCTATTGAGCGGCGGTATTCTGGGATATGGCTTTTCTTCAAAGAAGAAACACTGGTTTCACCAACGAGAATTTCTCCTGAGATCGCTTTGCATTCGGCAGTGAGGAGTTTGAGAATCGTTGATTTGCCGGAGCCTGTCTCGCCGGAGATAACAGCGAACTCGCCTTTGCCAACTGTAAAAGATACATCATGAAGAATGCGTTTATCGGATCCTGAGGGAGCGTAAGAAACAGTGCGAAAGGCGATCATGAAAAAATTAGTAGAATGCTGTTTTGTAATGCCGTATATCTGGCGCAGAACGTGTCAGATCTATAGCAACAACATCAAAACGGCAGGCTTGGTCACGTATTTTATTGATATGATAGTATCCTTCGGCGACGCGCTTTAATTGCTTTTGCTTTCGCCAATCAACGGCATCCTCTGGCTTGCCACGCATTGGGCCTGTTCTCGCCTTTACCTCAACGAAAACTAATTGTTCACCATCTTGGGCAACAATATCTATTTCACCGACTCTTCCGTATGTGAAATTCCTCTTAATGATCTGGTAGCCGAGCTTCGTCAGGAAGTCCGTTGCTTCGTTCTCTCCTTCACGCCCGGTTGCTTTCGCACGCGATTGAATTGGCGGCGGCTCGATCACTCGTCCATTTGGCAGTTTAAGCTCCATCGGTTGATAGGAAAATATATCATTGCGAGGAGGGAAGCGACGTGGTAATCCAGACATTCTCTATATAACTGAAAGTTTCTGGACTGCTACGCCATCTGCTTTGCAGCTTTCTCGCAATGACAGAGCATATTCTAATTATAAAAAAACTACGACTTACTGAGCAGTCGGGTCATTCTGCCACAATCCGTGGATATTGCCTTCTGTATCTTTAAAGTAGGCGAGGTAGCCCATTGTTGGGACCGTTTGTTTCGGCACAACAATATGACCACCATTCTCTTCGATCTTCTTTCCATATTCTTCAATGGAATCGACCATGATACTATTTGTCACAGGTTGATTGGGATCTTTACGTTGCATGATAGCTCCGTGAATACCTCCTTCTTCAGTTCCTGTATCGGCGAGCTGATAACTGCCGTCACCCCATGATGTAAACTTCCAACCGAAAACATCTGTAAAAAACTTCGTCGCCCGCTCAGTATTCTCGGCGGGAAACTCAAAATGAACCGGACGTGGCATAGTGTTTTTCCTTTCTATTGTTAAAAAATGGTGCCCATTAATATCAATACCAATATACGAAAATTTTGATCCCTCTCCATTATTTGAAATTGCGAAAGCGTATTATTTTATTGTTAGGGAAATCGCAACATTGGTACATAAAAAAACACACTGCTACCTTTAAAGTAGCAGTGTGTTGGAGAGCAATTATCGAGAAGCAGATTTACTGCGCTGCATTCACAAGTTCGACGCTGAAGATCAGTGTGGCATTCGGAGGAATAATCCCGCCTGCACCGCGTGAGCCGTATGCAAGATCAGCTGGAATGGTGAGTATACGCTTTCCACCTTCTTTCATGGACATAATACCTTCATCCCAACCTTTGATCACTTGTCCCGTGCCGATATTGAACTGGAATGGCTGGACGTGACCGAACTTGGGATCAACGTTTGAATCGAACGGAGTGCCATCAGTGAGCTTTCCGGTATAATTCATCGTGACTTGCTTGCCTTTGACAGGCGAGTTGCCTGTGCCAATAACTTCGTCTTTATAATGTAATCCGCTTGCGGTTGTTACTTCTTGTAATTCGTTCATATTTCCTGTTTTTGTTGAAGTGCTCTCGGTTGTGGTTTTGGTTGAGCTACAGCCTCCGAGTAATGCTGCGCAGAGTAAAAAAGCGAGTGTTTTTTTCATGACTGATCGTATATCTAAATATATAAAAAATTCTTTGAACGCTATTCTATCTTGAGTGGTACTGCCATAAAAAAATATGTACAGTACTTATTTTACAATGACTTTCACTTTTTCCGCGATCTGAAATGCTTTTGCGCGAAGGTCATCGGTTGAGGCAGTGGGTACGTCATACGCCAATGCAACAGCCATTCTACGATATTTTCGTGTAGAGGGTTTCCCAAAAATGCGGAGATCAGATTTCGGATATGCCATCGCTTCTTGTAAGCCTTCATAATCAGGCACTTTAGTAGAATCACTCTCGGAAAGTATCACAGCACTTGCTCCTGCACGTTCGAGGGTGATCTCCGGTATCGGAAGCCCCAGGACTGCACGGCAATGTAGTTCAAATTCCGAGAAATTCTGTGTCCCGGCAAGTGTCACCATGCCTGTATCATGCGGTCGTGGTGAGAGCTCGGAGAAATAGACATCATCTTTCCCAAGGAAGAATTCAACGCCCCAAATTCCGTAGCCAGTGAGTGCAGCCGTAACAAGTCTTGCCATTTCTTGTGCTTCGAGAAGTTGTTTGTCACTAATGGCGGCGGGCTGCCAGCTTTCTTGATAATCACCACGCTCTTGCCTGTGCCCAATAGGAGGACAGAAAAGTGTTTCGCCATTTCTCTGAGTCACAGTAAGCAGAGTGATCTCTGATTCAAACTTGATAAATTCTTCGACGATCACTTCGATCAGGTCGCCTCTGCCTTTTGTCGTTGCATATTCCCATGCCTTTGCAATATCAGCTTCAGATTTTATCGTTGATTGTCCCTTGCCCGATGAAGACATGAGGGGTTTCACCACACAGGGGATTCCGATGTTATGAACAGCAACCTCAAACTCTACGAACGTTGTCGCATACTCATACTTTGCTGTACGCAATCTGAGTTCTTTTGCGGCGAGGTCGCGGATGGCTTTTCGGTTCATCGTGAAGTTTGCTGCGCGGGCACTTGGCACAACTTGTATGCCTTGCTTTTCATACTCATAAAATCGCTCGGTGCGTATTGCTTCGATCTCCGGGACGATAATATCTGGCTTATGTTTGGCAACCACGGCATCAAGAGTATCGCCGCTCAACATATCAATTACTTCGCGTTCATCGGCGACCTGTTGTGCAGGAGCATCATTATACGAATCAACAGCAATAACGTATTGCCCTAATCGTTTTGCGGCAATAACGAATTCCTTGCCAAGTTCGCCGGAGCCAAGAAGAAGAATTTTTTTCATAGCCTATTTTTTCTGTTCTATTTCTGAAAATATGTTTTCGCAACATCAAGAATCTCTTTCGCCCTGTACTCTGAGGTTTGCCTCTCTATCCATTTATAGCCTTGTTCTAAGATTCGATCATACTCACCATCCGACATATTTTTGATCTGATGTTTCAGATCATCAACAGATGAATAAATGATAGCATTTGATGCATCAAGTCCATGTGGTGCGCAATAAGGTGATTTGGAAGCGAGGTCACGAATGCAGATCACAGCACCGTTCGCAGCGATCTCATAATGTCGCAAACAATCCCAACCACCGCGCTTGACCGTGATGCCAAACTTTGCTTCACGAAGATTCGCATAATACTCTTCTTCGGTATCAAACTTATATCCCGTATCTGCATCTTGTGGGACGAGATCGCTCAGGCGCACTTCTTCGTCTACGATATGTAGAGGGAGCAAACTCTTTTTTGATTCTCTTGCGATGTCCCAAGTTATCTTCTCCTTCGGTATTGCGAAAGCTGTCGGGCGCATTGATTTCGGAGGAGGAAGATGGTTGTAGATAAATCGAGGTGTCAGTTTGTAGGTATAATAATACCGCATCTTCGGGACAAGTTCACGCTTGAAGTAGAGAAAACCACGCGCTCCAAGTTTGGGACGAACATGGTCTTCGCCGTCGAGTAATATTGTTTTGTTCTTCTTCAAATATGGTTTGAAGCGTTTGAACAATTCATAGCTTCGGTGGATGGAGCCAAAGATTATGAGATCATAGTCGTTGTTTATGATCCGCTCCGGGATGTTCTCGCGGTTTATGTCGATGTTATCAAGTGTGCGCCACACGGTGAACATCCGTCCATAGGTCTGTACACCAGGCGGCAGGATATAATCACGATACATTCGCTCTTTCTTGGGGTAATCTACGCAATCGGCACCATAGAGCGAACGGAATCCGTGGAAAACCCCGTCTTCGAGGTTATCTTGATCCGACGACATGATGTAGATGATTCTCATTGCGTAAAAAGATGGAACACAAAGCGCATAAAAACCGTATCATTTGGCACTAAAAAAGCATACTTCCTTATGAAACGTTTCATTTTTGCTGTTTTTCTTCTTATGTCTATTGAAGGCACTGCATCAGCACAATCGATAAAGTACCCTCAGACCGAAAAGGGAAATGTCTCTGACGATTACTTCGGCACGAAGGTCGCTGATCCCTATCGTTGGCTTGAAGATGCTGATGCGCCAAAAACAAAGGAATGGGTGGAGGCGGAGAATAGCGTGACGTTCGATTATCTCAGTAAGATACCTTTCCGCGATAAGATAAAGAAGCGCATCGAAGAGCTTTGGAATTATCCGAAATATACTGCGCCGCAAAAAGTTGGGAAGTATTATCTCTTTTCGAAGAACGATGGCTTACAGCCACAAAGCGTTCTGTATATCCAAGAAGGAGTATCAGGAACGCCGAAAGTATTGCTTGACCAGAACACCTTTAGCAAAGATGGTACCGTTGCTTTGGGTGGGATAGCTCCTTCGATGGATGATAAGTATCTCGCTTATAGCGTGAGCAAAGCGGGTTCGGATTGGCAAGAGATATTCGTCCTTGATATTGCGACAGGGAAAAAACTTGATGACCATATTCAGTGGAGTAAGTTTAGCGGAGCAAGCTGGTACAAAGATGGTTTTTTCTATTCTCGTTTCGATGAACCGAAGGGGAATGAGATGACATCGGCAAATGAATATCAGAAGGTCTATTACCATAAGATTGGCACACCGCAAAGCGCAGATGAGTTAATGTATGAGGATAAGACAAATCCGAATCGTAGCCATTATATGGGTGCGACCGAAGACGAGCGTTATCTTCTTCTCGCTATTAATGAAGCAGGCAAAAAAGGAAACTTAGTTTCCATCAAGGACTTAAAGAATCCGTCGCGAGGATGGATATCTCTTGTTACAGAATTCGGGAATGAAACAGGTGTTATCGAAGCCGAAGGTGATAAGCTTTTTATTCAGACAAATATCGGTGCGCCGCGTAATAAGATTGTGACGACAGATATTTCAGATCCCTCTCCAAAGAATTGGCATGATCTCATTCCACAAGAAAAGAATGTGCTTGAAAGTTCTTCTATCTCCGATGGTAAACTTCTCTGCACCTATATGCAGGACGCAAGTCAGCACGTGTATCTTTTTGATCTGAACGGGAAGAAGCTCAACGAAGTCTCATTGCCTACGTTTGGCAGTGTCTATGGCTTTGGTGGGAAGAAACGCGATACGGAAGTATTCTATACGTTCACATCATTCACGTACCCTCCTTCGATCTATCGTTACGATCTTCGCAAAAACACCTCAACGCTTTTCCGCAGAAGCGAGGTGAAGTTTAATCCGGATGAATATGAAGCGAAGCAGATCTTTTATACGAGCAAAGATGGTACGAAGGTGCCGATGTTTATCGTGCATAAAAAAGGCTTGAAGCTCGATGGTAATAATCCAACGTATCTCTATGGCTATGGTGGATTCAATGTGAGCTTAACACCCTCATTCAGCACGCTTCGTTTGATCTTATTGGAGAATGGCGCGGTCTTTGCGATGCCAAGTCTTCGCGGAGGCGGCGAATATGGCGAAGAGTGGCATGATGCAGGGACGAAAATGCGCAAGCAAAATGTCTTTGATGATTTTATTGCTGCCGCAGATTATCTTTTCAAAGAGAAATATACGAACCCTCAGAAGCTCGCACTAGCAGGTGGCTCGAATGGTGGGTTACTTGTCGGAGCAGTGATGACAGAGCGTCCTGATATTTGCAAAGTTGCTCTTCCTGCTGTTGGTGTGATGGATATGCTCCGCTATCATAAGTTTACTATCGGCGCACATTGGGCAAGTGATTACGGAACGAGCGAAGATAGCAAAGAGCAGTTCAATTACCTTTATGGATACTCTCCGGTTCATAGTATCAAGACGGGAGTTCACTACCCTGCAACGTTAGTAACGACAGCCGACCATGACGATAGGGTTGTCCCGGCGCATTCGTTCAAGTTCGCGGCGACACTTCAGGAGAAGGGCGGCGCATCAAGCACGAACCCACTCCTTATCCGCATTGAGACCAAAGCAGGACATGGCAGCGGCAAACCGACTGCAAAGATCATCGAAGAAGCCGCCGACGAATACTCCTTCATGTTCTTCAATATGGGGGTAACGCCGAAGTATTAAATTCCTACCTTTTCTTTTTATAGGTACAATAAATTGCCTCATTTTCTACAGCACCTTTTAGACCAAGGTGCTGTAGTTTTGTTTGTGGTTGTAACTTCTAATACGATTTTATTATGAAACACTTACTTCTTCCTATAATTTTATATATATGTGTCGCCCCTCATCTACTCGTTGCACAAGGAGCACCTAACACGAAATGGGAAAAAAAGGCTATCTACAAGACTACCCTCACACAGTAATTCAAACATTCGACGGAGGATATGTATTGGTTGGGGGAGGCACTAATGGGGTGGCAACTGATTTTCATCTTCGAAAATTAGACGGTGATGGTAATCCTATCTGGGAAAAGTATTATGGCGGTGCAGGTTTTGACCATGCAAATGCGGCTATTCAAACTACCGACGGAGGTTTTGCTCTTGCTGGATGGCGAGGTCCTGATGATGTTCACAATGGATCTCAAGGATATGGTGATTTCTGGGTCATTAAAGTTGATTCATTCGGTAAATTTAAAAATCAACTTTATATTTCAGGGTCAGAAAGTGAAGCTTTTGATGATATTACCCAAGGTTCTAAAGGGGGCTAGGTTGTTGCAGGTAGCGCGGGTACATTTGGAAATGATATTGTGATGATTGTCTCATGTACCTCCTTAAGTGAAATGGTTTGGAGTAAGCAATATGGCGGCTCTAAAAGAGAGCGGGCAGAATCAATCATTCATACTTCTGACGGTGGATATGTTTTTGCAGGATACACAGAGTCAAATGATGGAGATGTATCTGGCAATCATGGTGGTTTTGATGCTTGGGTAGTAAAGATAGATTCAGTTGGACATATTCTTTGGCAAAAATGTTTTGGGGGTACTAAAAATGAAAAAGCTTTTTCAATTATTAATACTTACGATGGAGGATTCATTTTTGCTGGTTCGTGTAGTTCTATTGACGGTGACGTGTTGGGACTACATGCAAATCTTCGGGACTCGACAGATGCTTGGATTGTGAAACTCAATGCATCAGGATCTCTTGAATGGCAAAAGTGCCTTGGTGGGACAGGTAATGACGAGACATCCTGTATTATCCAAACACAAGATAGTGGATATGCTATCATTGGGAATACAACATCTTTGGACGGTGATGTATCAGGCAATCTTGGACAACAAGATATTTGGATTGTAAAGCTCAGTTCTATTGGAAACATACAATGGCAAAAATGTTTTGGTGGAGATGGAAATGATTTTGGAGAATCAATAATTCAAACTACAGATGGTGGTTTAGTTGCCACGGGCTACCAGCATGAACAAGGTATAGCCTGGGCTCTCAAACTAACAAATGCTTTACGTGTTGAAAAAGAACTTGTGGGTGGCGAGTTACTCCACCTCACATCCTACCCCAACCCCACATCAAAAAGTCTTACGATTAGGTATGACCTTCCGAAAATAGTATCTGATGTGTTTATCTCGATCAACGATGTTACAGGGCGAAGAATTGAAGAGCGACATGAAGACGGTAAGCATATAGGAGACAACGAAGCGACCTTCGACCTCAGCCGATATGCCGAAGGTACATATTACATAACCATACGGGCTGGGGATGTATCGGAGACGAAAGCTGTGCAGGTTGTAAAATAAATACTTTTACCCCAAGACCTCGATCGCCTCACGGACTTTCGGCATCATGGTTTCGATGTCGTCCATTGAGACGGCACCGATGGAGAGACGGAACCAGCCTGTATCCTCGCGGAGATCAAATGCTTGGAATGGCACAATCGCAAAGCCTGCGGAATGGAGTAGATATTTGCGGACATCCTCGTTCGTGCTGAGTACCTCACCGCTTGGTGTTTTCTTGCCGATAAGGTTGAAGCGTGCTGTGAGGTAGATCGCGCCCATTGGCGGGATCGCATCAACGGGAAGCCCTGCATATTTCATCGAAGAAATATCAGAGAAGAGTTTGTCAAGGCGTTCTTCGACTTGCTCGAACATCGTCTTGTGATATGCTTCGATCGCTTCAGAATTATTGAGTAGACGTGCTGTCGCCATCTGTTCAGGACGTGGAGCCCATGCACCGACATGACCTAAGATATTCGACATCGGAGCTGCAACATCAGGCGGTGCAACCACCCAGCCAACACGCAAGCCTGTCGAAGCAAATGCCTTTGAAATGCCGTCCACAAAGATCGTGTATTTCGCCATTTCTGGTCGAAGCGAAACGGGATTAAAATGCTTCGTACCGCCGAAGGTCAATTGCCAATAAACCTGATCGTACATTAAGTACAACGGACGCTCATCTGCGCCTCGGCTGGCATTCTCTTCCAAAACAAGGTCGCAAATTCCTTCAAGCTGCTTCTTTGTGAATGCTGTGCCCGTTGGGTTGAGCGGTGAACAAAGCGAGAGAAGTCTGGCGCCTTTTAATTGCCCTTCCAAACTTTCACGCGTCGGCAAGAAAGCATCTTCTGGGCGCGAAATAACCGGCTTGCCAACAGCACCGATCAGACTGCAATAGTGATTGTTATTCCACGACGGCACGGGATAAACCACAGTCTCACCAGGAGCGACGATAGCCGCGTAGGTACCATAGATCACAGGACGCGCACCGCCGGTGATAACGAATGACTCGATGGGGTAATCCAAACCAAGAGTGCGCTTGTAAAAATCTTTGACTGCTTGACGAAGCGGGAGCACACCATCTGATGGCGGATAATTTGTTTCGCCTTGCGTGAGAGCGATCTCGATCTCATGCAATAAGAAATCAGGAATGGGGAAGTAGTGTGAGTTAAAATCGCCAACCGTGAGATTGCAAATTTTATGCCCCGAAGCGATCATCGCACGAACATCGGCAGCGATCTTCAAGATCTCTGAGCCAACAAGACGTGACGCCATCGGCGAAACGCGAGGTGCGCCGCCGAAAGGCATAGAGAAATCGGGTGTGATCATTGTTGGAGCAGAAGCCATTACATTCTCTTCGGTGAGCATTTGCGTATCATGTTTTGGTAAAAGCTCCGTGCTAACACAAAAAATGAGAAGCTGGCTCCGGTAATTGCCCGTCGTTTTAGATTAAATGTAGCAGAGCAGGAATAAAACAGTATTTTTGCATAATGCAAAACGCCGAATTGGATAGGAAGTTGATGCTTCGAGCAATAGACCTTGCAAAAAATGGTGCGGGGTATGTAAGCCCGAATCCGCTTGTGGGGTGTATCATTACGAATTCCACAGGCGAGATCATCGGCGAAGGTTGGCATGAAAAATATGGGGAAGCACATGCTGAGGTGAATGCGGTCCGAGATGCGGAGTCGAAAGGGCATCGTGTTGAAGGGACTACGGCATACGTTACGCTTGAGCCTTGCGCACATCACGGCAGGACGCCACCTTGCGCAGATTTTCTTGTTGAAAAGAAAATAGCACGATGTGTGATCGCGGTGCAGGACCCCAATACTCAGGTTGATGGCAAAGGAATAGAAAAACTTCGTCATGCAGGAATAGAAGTTACTTTGGGTATTTGTGAAGAAGAAGCAAAAGAGATGAATCGCTTTTTTCTTCACTATATAGCAAGTGGTAAGCCCTACATTACCCTAAAGATCGCCTCTTCGGCAGATGGGAAGGTAGCGCTGAAGTCAGGCAAATCTCAATGGATCACAAGCATTGCATCACGGACTCTTGTGCATAGAATGCGTTCGGAATATGATGCAGTGATGGTTGCTAGTGCAACGGTGATCGCTGATGATCCTGAGTTAACCGTTCGACATTTTGCAGGTAGAAATCCGAAGCGTATTATTCTCGATGCAAGTTTGCGTATTCCTGAAACGGCGAAAGTAGTGTCTGATGAATATGCCGAGCTTACGATCATTCTTGCAAGCGAGGCAGCCTGTCGCGACAAGGGTGACACAGTGAAACTCTTGGAAGGGCGCGGTGTAAAAATAGTAAGACTTTCTTCCAAGAACGGACAATTTGATCTTGAAGATGCTTTCCGAGTGCTTGGGGAAATGAAGGTCACAAGTATTCTCGTCGAGCCGGGACCAACGCTTGCAACGACGCTCTATCATGCGGGTCTTTACGATGAGATTGCGCTTTTTCTTGCTCCGATGGTGTTAGGTGATGATGCACGGTCAGCGTTTGGTGATCTGCATATTCGTGATCTGAAGATGGCAATGCAATTGCAGCTCAAGTCGGTCACAGAGGTTGAAGGTTCGGACGATATACTTATTACATATACAAAAAAATAATGCTCATTTCGATGACAGGCTTCGGCAGAGGCGAGGCAGTAAGTGCGACTGATGCGGGCGGACTCAGCGTCGTTGCAGAAGTACGTAGTGTCAATTCACGGTTTTTGGAAACATCTGTCCGCCTTCCGCGCACGATGAGCGAACGCGAATTTGAAGTACGCGAACTTGTACGCAAGAATTTAGAACGCGGAAAAATTTCTGTGAACGTCAACGTCACACGCGGAGAAACGTCAGCGACAGTACCGCTAACAGTCAACGAAACCGTTGCGAAAGGGTATTTTGCATTGCTTGATAGGCTTCGCACGATCACAGGAATGACAGCAGAGATCACACTTCGCGACCTCACCGGCTTTTCTGATATTTTTACAGCCGACGGAGCAAACTCTGATCTTGCCGCCGAAGAATGGAAGCTCACACATGAAGCGTTACAAAAAGCACTTGATGCACTTAATGCGATGCGCCGTCAGGAAGGTTCTGAATTAGAGAAAGATCTTCGTACTCGCGTTGCATCACTTGATTCACGTGTCGCCATCGTTGAGCAATACTCGAAGAATGCGGCATCGGAAGAATATGCAAAAGTAAAACAACGCGTGATCGAATTAACACAGGATGTGAATGTCATCAACAAAGAACGACTCGAATTGGAGATCGGTCTTCTTGCAGAACGTTTGGATATTACCGAAGAGATCGTCCGCTTCCGTTCGCATATCAAATTTTTCTATGAAGCGATCGAAGCTCCGGAGCCAGCAGGCAGAAAGCTGAATTTCCTTTTACAGGAAATGAACCGCGAAACGAACACGATGGGATCAAAGACCTATAATGCTGAGGTATCGCACATCGTCGTTGGCGCAAAGGAAGAATTAGAAAAGATCAGAGAGCAAGTTCAAAATATCGAATAAGATGCGATTATTTATTAGGATCATACCCGTTCTCGTTCTAGCATTTACATTGCAAAGCTTGCTGAGTGGCTCTGCCTTCGCACAACTCCGAGGGCAGTATGCGATAGCAAAGTTACATCAAACTTCTCCCAAAGTTGATGTTGGCGATGACTCCGCTTTCCACGCTATCATTACAAAAATAAAAAGCACCGGAATTGATACTCTCCCTATTGGCAAGCGTGTTGCAGAGATCGGTAAGCTATTCTTAGGTACACCATACGTAGAGAAGACCCTTGACGGCGCGCCAACGATGGAAGAGCAAGTTGTATGTAATTTGCGCGGACTCGATTGCGTCACATTCTTTGAGAATGCGTGGGCACTTGCAGTCGCCATAAAAAAATACCCGCATCCGACGATGCAGGATTATCAAGCGATCATTCAAAGCCATCGGTATCGTGGTGGAAAACTGAGAGGATTCTCCTCGCGTCTGCATTATACTTCAGAATACTTTTATGACAATGCGAAGCGCAATAACCTAAAAGATGTAACGGTGTATCTTGGGCACAACCTTGCCGTGCTTGAGAAGAAACGGATCAATTTCATGTCAACACATCCGAAGGCGTATCCTGCACTTATTGCTCATCCCACAGAGTTAAAAAAGATCAAGGCAGCAGAGGCTACATACAATAATCACGGGGGATATTATTTTATTCCGAAAGGCTCTATTGATAAAATGGAGCTTGGTATTGAGGATGGTGATATCGTTGGCATAACGACAAGTGTTGATGGCTTGGACTGTTCACATACAGGCATCTTGCTTAATGTTGAAGGAAGAATTCATTTCATGCACGCAAGCTCTGCCCTGCATAAAGTTGTTATCAGCACTGCCCCGTTCTCAGAATATCTGGCTGGGAATGCGAAACAGACAGGTATTATGATCTACCGTCCATTAGAAGAAAAGAAGAAGTAATATGGTTACGAAAGAGAACGTCAAACACATTGCAACACTTGCGCGGTTGGAGTTCACAGAAACCGAACTAGACGGGTTTACGGGAGACCTCAACAATGTGCTCGGCTATATTGATCAGCTGAAAGAAGTTGATGTAACGGGAGTTGAGCCACTGGAGAATCTAAACGAAGATGTAGAGACGAACGTCTTTCGTCCTGATGTAGTGGGTGATTCTATTCCTCGTGATCAGGCATTAAAGAATGCACCGAAATCTGCCGATGGATATTTTCTTGTACCCAAAGTCATTGAGCAGCGTAAAACAGCTGTTATTGCCGAAGATGATTTTGAAGAAGGCGAGGATTTCTAATTACCGTCTGAAATCAGCGACGAGTTCGAGAGCCGTATCATAGCTCGTTGTTTCATGGCTCATGATCTTCTCCACTTTTTTATCAAGAGCTTTCGAGCGTTCTTCCGACCAAAGATCAACACGCAGTAAGCTCTCCACAAGTTCGATAACTCGTTCTTTCTCACGGTGTGCACGTCGGGCTTGATAATATCCCAATCGCTGTAAATGTTCACGATGCTTTCCTATCTCGGCGATCACTTCAATTGCACCGATCCCTTTGCTTGCAACAGTCTTCACAACTTCCGGTATCCATTCGTCCTCGGCGTGTGTGATGCGAAACATTAAAATGGTTTTTAATGCTTGGACAGCTTGCTCAGCCCCATCACGATCACTTTTATTCAATACAAATAGGTCAGCGATCTCCATCAGACCTGATTTCATTGCTTGCACGGCATCACCCGATTCCGGCACGAGAACAACGATCGTCGTATCAGCCGCTTTAGCTATATCAAGTTCGGATTGCCCAACGCCGACCGTTTCAAATAAAATATAGTCAAATCCTGCGGCATCAAATACATCTGCAGCATCTTTTGCCTTCGCGGATAAACCTCCGAGCGATCCTCGTGTCGCCATTGAACGAACAAAGACACCCTCATCCATTGAGACGTCTTGCATCCTGATGCGGTCGCCGAGGAGTGCACCACCCGTAAAGGGGCTTGTTGGGTCAATGGCAATGATTGCGACTGTCTTACCAAGTTTACGAAGTTCTTTCGTCAGTACGGATGTCAATGTGGATTTTCCGGCGCCAGGCGGACCCGTAATGCCGATGCGATAGGCATTGCCGAGCTTTGATGACATTGCGCGAAGCAACTCTTGCATAGCAGGCATATCGTTCTCAACGATGGTGATGCACTGTGCAATGGCGCGACGGTCGCGGCGGAAAAGACGTGATGTTAGATCGTGTATGTTCAAATGAAGAAGAAAACTATTTCCACAAAAATACGGGGTGACTGAAAGAAGATCTGAATTTCCGTTGAATTAGATACGATCAAGATTCTTTCTATGATTCCTATAGATAGAACCTCTCTCAACGATCTGCCGTTCTACTCGCTCATAATTTTTGGGAGTGCTAATATCATCCGTGAAAGTCAACGTTCATTTTAGTCCGAACCACCTCGACGAAATAGCATTACGCGATAAGAATATCGTCGTGATTGATGTGTTACGTGCATCTACGACCATCTGCTACGCAATGCGTGCCGGAGCACGCGAGATCATCCCTGTTGGCTCGGTTGATCTGGCAATGAAGATCGTCGGCAATCTCTTCTCGACCTCCACTCTTCTGTGTGGTGAACGCAGTGGCAAACGCATTGAAGGCTTCAGACTTGGTAACTCCCCTGCTGAATATACACCTGAGATAGTCGAGGGTAAATCGCTCATCTTGACAACGACCAATGGTGCTGTAGCGCTTACAAAAGCAAAACACGCACGTCATTGCTTCGTTGGTGCATTGGTGAATGTGAGTTATGTAGCACGCGCATTAGCAGAAATTCCTGATCTTGCTACAACCGATCTCGTCATTATTTGTAGTGGTAGGGAAGATGATTTTTCTATCGAAGATGCAACGTGTGCGGGCTTACTCCTCCAAAAACTTGCCGAACGCGGGATAGCATTCGAGCTGACAGACGGTGCGAAGGCAGTTCTCTCCCTCCTTACCGAATATGGTAGCGACATTTACAGGACTCTCAGAGAATCTGATCATGGAAAATACCTTGCCACGATTGGCTTTGAGGAAGATATTAAGACTGCAAGTGAAATTGACAGTGTCTCCATTGTGCCTGTCTTAGAGCAAACAGCGATCAAGAAAAAGCTTGTCTATTAAGCAATTCTTGCCGCACCAAAATAAATCTCACAGAATCCGAACCACCGGAGCCAATTTATAGTTATTTTTGTGGGGAATTGTCCCAAATTTTGGGGCAACCGTACTTTTGCTATTAATTTTGGCTTCGGCAATGAGAAAAGAGTATGATATGTCAGATCGTCCGCCTATGGGCGTAGGTGGCGGTCGTCCGAGTCGCACGGCAGATCGAATGCCGGATGCCGACTATCCAGAGAGTTTTGCTTATCCGCAGGAGACAAACTCACGAGATTTCGATGAGGATTTTTTTGATGTACCCGAAGTACCGACTACTGGTGCGCGCCGTTTGACGATTCCGCCTCAAACCGAACGCCCCGCAGCCAGGCGCACCCGTGGCACGCGCCCCATGCCCAAACGGCTTTCCGAAGTACTCGAGGAGGAGCAATATGAAAC
>JBKJHR010000114.1:0-11602 GCA_046598695.1 Kapaibacterium sp. (SeqCode) | reverse complement strand
TTTTAGCCGCTCATAAACGTGAAAATGCGCCCTAAAGTTCGTAAAATTGACACCCAAAATATATTTTGATAAAATTCTATCGAATTACCGAAAAGTGTTCAAAAAATCAGTATTTTTGCATACGGACGTTCAACTCTCCCCAAAAATGCGAACGGCTTCACACTCCGCACACTGTCCATAAATCTCTGTGAGGACGGCGATTAGAGTTCATTATACACAAATAATCATGAAAAAGACACTTCTAACAATCATGCTGATATTCGGAGCAATGACTCTAAGTCAAAACGAATGTCTCCATGCTCAGTCTACAGCGGGGCGTATTTCCTTCGGTTTCGACTTCGAGGGTAATAAGCTCTATGGTGATTTCCGCGACAATCAGTTTTTTTATTCCGGCGACCTGTTTCTTCGATGGAACATCCTTGACATGATTTCTCTGCACGTTGCATACAACGGCGGTCAACTCCGAATGAAGGTCAATGATGACAATCTCAATAAATATCCACTTTATTTCGGCGCAAGAGGATCGCAGTTCTATCCTACTCCTGGCAATAGCACTCAACCTACAGATATTAATATCGAAGATCTGAACAAGGTGCGACATGGGGGCTTCCAATTTATGGCATCGGTTAATTTCTTCCCATTACAGGAGTTTGTGCCGTATGTCATTGGAGGTATCGAAATACTCAACTACTCTGCACGTAATCTGAACCAGGATAAAGCACTTCCTTACGAGACCTATGTGAACTACGATAAGAATAGCCTCGGCTTTGTTTTTGGTATCGGATATGAACTCTATGCGACGGATAACCTCGTCTTTAACGGCAAGGGTCTATTTCATCTGACCAATGCGCCATATTTTGACGGATTTGATCAAAAAGCTTACGATGCATTTAAGGCTAATCTCGCAATCACCGACGATGTGAAGAAAGGAACATCAGCTGATGCATTCCTCACTTTTGGAGTGGGATTCAGTTACTACATCTTCGGCGATCAGGACGTGGATAAAGACGGTTTAAGCGATAAATCCGAAAGGGATATTTATCATACCGACCCAAATAATCCGGACACAGATGGTGATGGACTTACCGATGGACAGGAAGTCAAGAAGTATCACACTGACCCAACAAAGGCCGATACCGATGGTGACGGTATTAATGATTTTGATGAGATCAACACCTACAAGACCGATCCGACTAATGCTGACTCTGATGGTGATGGACTCACTGACGGCCAAGAAATAAAAGTATATAAGACCGATCCTCTCAAGCCTGATTCAGACGGTGACGGTCTCAAAGATGGTGAAGAAGTCAATACATACAAAACATATCCTGCGAAAGTAGATACAGATGGTGATGGACTAAGCGACGGCGAAGAAATTCAAAAGTACAGCACCAACCCAACGAAGGGTGATAGCGATGGTGATGGTTTGAATGACGGTGATGAAGTAAAGACACACAACACTGACCCGTCAAAGGCTGATACCGACGGTGATGGCATCAACGACGGTGAAGAGATCAAGCGCTATAAGACTGATCCAAAGGTTGCTGATACTGATAAAGACGGTCTCAATGATGGCGATGAGATAAAGTATCGAACTGATCCATTAAAGATTGACACCGACAATGATGGTCTTTCTGACGGCGAAGAAGTGATGCGTCATAAGACAGATCCTTTGAAAGCGGATACTGACGGTGATGGATTGTCAGACGCCGATGAAATTAATACTCATCACACCGATCCATTGAAGGCTGATTCCGACGGTGATCGTCTTACTGATGGAGACGAGATCAACAAATACAAGACCGACCCGATGAAAGCTGACACTGATTCTGATGGACTCAGCGATGGCGATGAGATATTGCAATTCAAAACCGATGCGCTTAATCGCGATTCTGATGGTGACCAACTTGCCGACGGCGACGAGGTAAATACCTACAAAACAGACCCGGCAAAAGCAGATACAGATGGCGATGGCTTAAAGGATGGGGATGAAGTAAATCGTACAAAGACAAATCCGCTCAATCCTGATTCTGACGCTGATGGATTCAAGGATGCTGTTGATAAATGTCCTTTGATCTCAGGTGCTGCACCGGATGGTTGCCCTCCGAAGCCACCAGTTAATACGGTGACAAACTTCCCAGGCATACTCTTCATTGTCAATACTGACAACTTTGATATGTCACAAGGAACGACGCTCGAAAGCCTTAACCGCATCAAGGCTCTCACAGAACAATGCGAGAACTTGAAGGTTGAGATCGAAGGTCATGCTTCTACAGAAGGAGATGTAAAACGCAATCAGGAATTATCTGATATGCGTGCGGCTAGCGTACAGAAGTGGTTGATAGATCAGGGCGTCAAACCAGAGAAGATCGCTCGCACGATCGGCTATGGCTCATCGAAGCCGCTTATCCCTGAGCCAAAGCTCGGCAAGAAGGTTACGGCGAAGATGGTAGAAGAGGCTCGCAAGCAAAATCGCAGAATCGCTGTCCGCGTAGTAGAGACGTGTAAGTAAAGAGGATCTACTTTAGTAAAACTCGCCTCGGCTACCCGCCGAGACGAGTTTTTTTATAGGTGCCAAGAATTTACACATCACATTTTACAACCTGTAACTCATTGATTTTAATGTCAATTGGGGAGTTCACTTTTTTAGGTTATTAACGTCCTTCTTGAAACTTACTCCCTCCGTAAAAGCAAATATCAAGCCGATGATCGTTATGGCTAGGAATTGCACGCCGTGGGTGATCGTTGCAAATGCTACGGCGGAGCTGCTTGCAATACCAAATATGAGTATGAGTGCTTGGCTGATAAAGTAATGGTATGTGCCTGTTCCGCCGGGGGTTGGTATGGTCACGGCAATTGCTGAGAGCATGAGCAAGAGGAATGATGCAGGATAACTGATACTTTCTATCCCCGAACCCGGTAGTGCCCCAAGCGAGAAATACATCGAGAGTCCGTAGAGGAGCCAAATTACAACCGTGCCAAGCACCAGCGGAATGATCGAACTCCGCTGAACACCTTTGAGTCCATTCGTGAATGCACCCAAGATTTTCACTAACATCTCGGCGATCTTCGCAGGGAAGATCTTACGAAAAGAGAGGATCAGCCGTTCTTCTACCCTCTTGCTAAGCAAAACAATGACAAACACGGTCAGCCCCAGAGCAACCGCGACAAGAATTGGGATTGCCGCACCCGTGAAATCAGGGAATGCCTTCGTTATTGGTTCTTTGTAAAATGAGAGCGAGAAGACGAGCAATGAGCCAAGTGCGATCACATCAAAGATGCGCTCAACGATAATCGTTGCAAGTGCTCCGGCAAACGGAATGGTTTCGGCTTTGGCTATAAGAGCGGGGCGAGCAAATTCCCCCGAGCGAGGAATGACATTATTAAACGCATACCCTACAACGACAGCCTTAAAGCTCGTCCAAAGGGAAACATTACTCTTCATTGGGCGAAGCAAATACCGCCAACGCCATGCCCGCACCAAATGGGCAAGGAGCTGAAAGAGAACGAGCAATGTGAGAGAAACAATGTTGGCATGAGAGAACTCGTCCATCATTTTGCCAAAATCTTGCCCCCGAAAAGCCAAGTAAAGTGCCCCGACTGTAACGGCTAATGCGATGAAAAACCGAAGTGTTTGTTTCACGCTTGATATTTCTGGTAGTCGCAGGCTCTTAGCCTGCGTGAATCTCCGGTGTGAGTTACGCAGGCTAAGAGCCTGCGGCTACCACCCAATGATATTGATTTAAGCAAAGATAAGAACATTGACTGCCGAAGTTCGTAAATTTGCAGAAATACTTATATAATATGGCAACACAATTCTCATTCGACGTGGTTTCAGAAGTTGATGCACAGGAAATTGATAACGCAGTCAACCAAGCAAAAAAAGAGGTTGAGCAGCGGTATGATTTCAAAGACTCAAAGACCGAAATTGACCTCAATCAAAAGGATAATAAGATCACTCTTCATACATCAGACGATATGAAGCTCCGTGCTTTGCACGAGATCGTCAACGGAAAAATGATCAAGCGCAATGTCTCGCTGAAGGCATTAGAATATGGCGATCCCGAATCAGCGACGGGTGATTCTCTGCGTCAGGTCATTACTATCAAGAATGGCTTAACGGCAGAGCAGTCGAAGGTCGTTACGAAATTAGTCAAAGACCTGAAGCTCAAAGTACAAGCGCAAATTCAAGGCGACGCTGTTCGCATAACGGGAAAGAGCAAAGATGATCTCCAGGTTGCTATGACGGCGATCAGGGGGCATGAGTTTGAATTCCCTATCCAATTCACAAACTACCGATAATTAGCTTTGTCGATTCGCTCATTCTTTGTTCTCTTCATCACCCTTTTTATTTTGGGGACTGCAATACACGCAGATTTTCATCCCAAGGAAAACGATGAAGAGAATGAGGCTGTAGCCGAAACTCAAAAGAAGAAAAAGAAGACACCTAAACTTGATGTTATTGTTCTCGATGCAGGACACGGCGGAAAAGACCCGGGTGCAATCGGCACGAACGGTTACAGAGAAAAGCAGGCGACGCTCGCTATTATCCTCAAGCTCGGTGCATTGATCGAAGAAGAATTACCAGGGACAAAGGTAGTCTATACGCGAAGCAACGACACCTTCATCGAACTCTATCGCCGCGGAGAAATTGCCAATAAGGCTAAGGGGAAACTCTTTATTAGCGTTCATTGCAACTCTACTCCCGAAAAGCCAACAAAAGCAGGCGGTACTGCAACATATATGCTTCGTCCGGGCAAAAGTGATGCGGCAATTCGTGTTGCTTCACGTGAGAATGCTGTGATAGATTTGGAAAAGAACAAATCTCGCTATGATGGCTTATCCGATATAGATTTTATTCTGACTTCAATGCGGAGTTCACAAGATATTAAATTCTCCGAAAAATTTGCATCATTAGCACAGAAGGAATTAACAAAAAATGTTGGTTTGAAAAATAATGGTGTGGAGCAGGCGGGATTCTATGTGCTTGTTGGCGCATCAATGCCAAGTGTCCTTATCGAAACAGCCTATATCTCAAATCCAAAAGAAGAGGCTCTATTAAAATCCTTAGATGGGCAAACAAAATTTGCTAAGGGGATTTTAGAAGCCATCAAGAAATATAAATTGGTGTATGAGAAATCCTAAAGAATTCCTAACCCATCAATTCCAACTATAATACTCTCTGTTGCACCAGTTTTTTCTTTTAGATACTCAAGTACTTGAGTAGCCGCATTCTGACGAATTCTCTCATCAAGCATTGTATTGAGTGTAGCACTAAATTCATCCTCTGTATTGATCTCCATTGCACCGCCTCTTCGTATCAATTCACCTATTTCCTGGGATCGAGAGTGATTTGGTCCAACGATCGAAGGTACGCCCCAAGCAGCTGGCTCGAGAACGTTGTGAACTCCATCTCCAAAGCCACCCCCCACATAAGCAATATCAGCATATTTATAGAGCGTAAAGAGGTCGCCTATTTTATCCCAAATCAAGATCGGTTGTGAAGCATATCTATCCATCTCAGAAAGTAAAATAGATCTGCCGTTACATCGTGATTGCAGCGAATCAAGATGTCCTTTGGTGATCTCATGTGGGACGATAATGATGTGAAGGGAAACTTTGCTAGCTTCAAGAAGTGCTGGTAATATCACATCCTCGTCTGCTTGCCATGTGCTCCCTACAACAAATACTTTTGCACCAATTTTCTTCAACTCGTTGAGAAATACAACGGGTAGAACATCTTCTTGTTTTTCAGCGTCCCGTTTACGAAGAATGACTTGATCTGAGCGTGTATCCCCTGCTACCATTATCTTTTCAGATGGGATTCCAAGTTCTATTAATGCTTCGGCATCGTTTCTACCGATGGTAAATATCTTACTCAGTGCGTTATATGTTCGGCGATAGAGAATCCGGATAATAGGGTCGTTCTTCAAACCACTTCGCACGAATGTTGCACTAAAAAGGATTGCTTTGATATTACGTTTTTGTAATTCCTTCGCAAAGCGAAACCACACATCATATCGAGTGAAGAGAACAAGATTGGGTCTAACTACATCAAGGAATGTGTTTACTGATCGTTTAGAGTCAAAGGGAGAATAGGTAATGAGATCAGGTAGAAGATACTTTCCTTTTGCATTCGTGTAGCCGCTCGGTGAAAAGAATGTGAGATGGATATGGCAATAAGGATAACGTTCTTTTACCCTTTCGAGAACTGGCTTCGCTTGCTCTAACTCACCTAAGGATGCAACGTGAATCAGTATGCGCTTTCGATCTGTAGGAATATTTGCATAATATGCTTCGATCTCTTGCTGAAGGTGTCTCCGACCTTCTATCCCTATTCTGATCTTCTCATTAAAGAAACCTGCACCCCATAATACTACACGAAAGATGGAATAGGCGATTGCATAGAGAACGTACATTACAACAGTGCTTAGATGTGCTCACCAGCATGATACGAACTACGGACAAGCGGACCGGATTCGACATTCCGAAATCCCATATCCATCCCAATATCGTGCAATTCCTTAAATTCGTCAGGATGCAAAAAGCGATGCACGGGAAGATGATTAGGCGAAGGTTGTAAGTATTGACCAAGCGTGAGAATATCGACCTTCGTCTCAACTAGATCTGTCATAACGGTAAGTAACTCTTCGCGGGATTCGCCAAGCCCGAGCATAATACCGGTCTTCGAGATAAAACCTTCTTCTTTGGCACGACGGAGAACTTTGAGAGACCATTGGTACTTCGCCTGTGGACGAACGAGACGATACATTGATGGTACAGTCTCTGTATTGTGGTTGATAATATCGGGCTTCGCATCAAATATCTTTTGAAGCGATTCATCCTTTCCCTTAAAGTCAGGAATGAGTACTTCAATGCGAGTCTTCGGATTCTTACGACGGGTAGCAAGAATAGTCTCTGCAAAGACACTGGCACCACCATCAGCAAGCTCATCGCGGTTCACACTTGTGATGACAAGATGCTTCAAATCCATGAGCATCGCAGCATCAGCAACACGCTCTGGCTCTTCGGTATCAAGAAATGTTGGACGACCAGTCTTTACTGCACAGAATCCGCAAGATCGTGTGCACGTGTCACCTAATATCATAAATGTTGCAGTACCCGAATTCCAACATTCAGCTACATTTGGGCATCTGGCTTCTTCACAGACCGTGTGCAAATTATGCTCACGCATAATTCCGATAAGACGTGCGTAATTTTCGCCGGAAGGTACGCGGACTTTCAACCAATCAGGTCGTGGAGTGCGAACCTTTACGGTCGGTTCGTTTGATAAAACAGGTAGTTCAAGAGTCATCTAAAATGAAAACAATCTGATGCAGTAAATGATTAACTACTGCTTCTCAATGGTGAACTCTACTCGTCGGTTTTGTTGCCTACCTTCTTCAGTATCATTCGATGCAAGCGGCTTTGTTCTTCCATAACCAACGGTTTTGAGACGCTTGGTATCAATACCCTTTTCTACAAAATACGCTTTCACAGCCTTTGCACGTGTCTCGGAGAGTAGCTTATTCTGCGCATCGCTTCCGACATTATCCGTATGTCCCGATATTTCTACTTCCATTTCCGGTGAAGCTTTGATAAGATCAACAAGCCTATCAAGCTCGGAAAAGGACTCTTCCTTCAACTCACTTTTTGAGAAATCAAAGAAAATATTGTTCAAACGAATCGTTTGCCCAACTTCGATAGGTACAAGCTCTAGGTCTTTATTAACCTCACCGTAGGTTTTCTGCTTTGTCAGATCAAGGTTCTCATTGACTGCGATATATCCTTTTGTATCAGCACGAAAACCATAGTTTGCTCCAGCAGGAAGTGTGATCTTATATTCACCCGTAGTTGGGTTGCTTCTTGCAAGTCCGATTTCTTTCCCGCTGGGGAGAAGTTCATAACGAATCTGTGCAGCAAGTGGCTTCCCTGTTTTCTTATCGAGTACCTTACCGCTTACAAGCACAACTGCCGCAGGACGAAGTGATTCAGGGAGCTTTACCCTAAAAATATCTTCCCCTCCGTATGAGCTTTTATTTGACACAAAGTACCCATAATCTCCAGAAGCCGGCACAGTGTAATAGGCATCCCAATCAGTAGTATTGATATCGGGTCCAAGATTTTGTGGCTCAGACCAATGTATCCAACTGTCATCGAGGCGACGAGATACATACATATCATTCAAGCCATATCCGCTATAGCCATTCGAGCTGAAGTATAATGTTTTGCCGTCAGATGCAAGAAACGGTGTGGCTTCTTCATCCAGAGTATTAATCTCCGCTCCAAGGTCTTTGGGTGCGCTCCAGGTACCATCAGGTTTCAAGAAGCTTACATAGATATCACGCTCTCCACGAGTATCGTCGCGCTGCATTGTCAAGAGAATTGTCTTCCCATCAGCGGCAAGACAGAATTCAAGGAACCTCGCTCTATTATAAAAATTATCGATGCGAACTCGTTGTGGCTTGCCCCATCCATAACTTTCGAGATTGACCGTCCATAAACCAAAATCAACGCGGAAGTTTACTTCATCGTAATACGACCCACCGATCAATAGTGTATTGCCGTCAGGAGTTACGGAAGCAACGTACGCACTATTTCCATTATTAAGTTGTGGTCCGATATTTTGAACAGGTCCCCATTCTCCATCAGGTTGAAGTGTAGAAAACCAGATGTTATCATTGTTACCAAAGTTATAGGGATTTGCTTTACGATCAATAAAAAGCAATTTTCCATCAGGTGAAATTACGGGAAAGACTTCACTATACGGGCTATTGATGTTCCGACTCAAATGCTCACGTTCACCGATGATACGAGAGTTTGGTGCAACGTTTGGTGCTGCAATGACAGGGGTTTTTGAATCCGATATTCCTATTGCATCGATCTGATTAAATCCGGGGACTTTTCCGCATTGCAGGATCAGCTCTACCGCTTTAACTTTATATACTGTGCGCTGGAAGAAGACATTCATTACTCTGGATTTTGCCTCAACAGGACCAGGCTCACCGAAATATACTCGGTGCTGAACATTATCAACATCATAGAGAATGACCTGCTCAACAGCTCCGGGATTGAGATTTTCTGCAATCGCAACTTGCTGAATTTGCATCGGTTTTTTGTAGCCAACCTTGAGCCTCTCCTCGCCACCACCGATATTGCCATCATTTTTCCCAACCCAAGCATTTGGGCTTTCTCCCGAGGCAGGACATTTATTTGGTTTACCAAGCACCTGTTTCGCAGACCACTTGATCTCGCCTGATTGTGTAGAGAATGAAATGAGATCGCTTGCCCATTGGACATCTTGGGCGAATACTCCTGCGCTGGAAATGCACAGGAAGCCAAAAAGGATGTAGGAAATAGATCGTATTTTCATCGTTTAGTCCAAACACCAGTTATTGTGGCAAAGTTTGGGGACGTATGGACTTTTGAGGTTGTCACAAAGTAAGTAGTGCGGACTTTAGTCTACGCAAAAGCCTTTTGATGCGTGGACGAAAGTCCGTGCTACTGTTTCTTTCCCTAGTGCTCTATATTTATTAAAAGACTCGGAAGGTGCCTGTACCCATTTTCCAACATTATCTTTCCATTACAAAATAGTTTTGAAATATCATCAAAATACTTCCATTTTGCTACTTTGTTACAAATGCGTAATAATTTCGTATTTTTGTAGCACAAACTTCAGATAATTCTGTGAATCATAGACCATATACTCGGTTGTTTAGGGTAGCAGCGGGCGTGAGTGCTCCACAAAGTGCAGCATCGGCTCTGCATATTGCCAAACCGACTTCGGGAAAACATTCGCAAATCACGATGAATAGTGAAGTTACACGCAAGCTCCTCCATATCGCATCACTTTCCATCCCGATCTTCTACTATTTTGTCTCGTGTGAGGTTGCACTGGCTGTTCTGATACCATTTACTGCCCTTTCCATTTTTATGGATTACGGCAGATTCTATATCAAATGGGTTGCAAAAATTGTCAATACACTTTTTGGCTCCATCCTACGTGAACATGAACTTGGAACCAAGCGCAAGCTTCTAACAGGTGCTACCTATGTTGCTATTAGTGCGACGCTTTGTGTGCTAGTGTTCCCTAAAGTCATTGCAATTACAGCATTTTCATTACTGATTATCTGCGATACGGCAAGTGCGCTCATTGGACGCAAATACGGCAAACGTGCTTTCCTCGATAAGAGCTTAGTTGGTACCCTTGCTTTTATCATCTTTGGTGCTCTTGTGGTTCTCTTCGCACCAAAAGCGATAGGAATGTGGCAGGAATATGTTCTCGGTTTTCTCGGTGCTATCGTCGCAGGAATTATTGAGGGCATGAGCGTCAGACTTCGAATGGACGATAATTTTTCTATTCCGATTTCTGCTGGAGTTGTGATGTGGCTTGGCTACTATTTACTGTCGGTCGCATCACCAGAACGGTTTGCCCCCCTGTATCAAGCACTCATCCATTTTTAACATTCTACCGCTTCGGCTTCCATACCTTCGTAATTTTGAAGGGATATGATGAATCACATACGGAGAGTTGTTATTGGCATGTGTCTGAGTATTATTTTCCTCACGGGGATTCCTTGCGAATGCGTTGCCCAATTTCACGGTGCATTTGAAGCAAGCGGCTCAAGTTCAACAAACGTTGAAGGACGCGATACGACTTCGCCTGAGCGTGTTTTTCAGCCTCTGATCGAAATTGGATATGACATAACACCATCCATTTTTTCTACGATCAAACTAACGGCGACAGCGAGCAATTATTTTTATACAGTTTCACCTGACCGATCATTCTTTTATGGGAGTTTTGCTATAACTGGTGATTTCTATCTTTCTCATCACGACCAGATCATTGCAGAAGCTACTCCAAAAAAGAAGATATTAGATATTCTCCCCTCGCCTCTCACAAAAACGCCTGTTTCTATCCGACAGCAGTCGGATAAGAATACTGAAACAAGCAAGATCATTGATGCAACCTCCATTGTTGATATCATTTCCGGACTTGGCGATCACCTTGATTCCTTACCAATAGTAAGTGTTGACTCAAAGAAAAAAGTAAAAGCCCCGCTCAGAGATTCTACGTCGACAACACTTCTTGCTCTTGCTGATATTCTTGTCGAACAGGATTTTTCTGAAAGCGTGAAAGCAGTTACGATAGATGAACTGACAAACTTACTCACTCTTATCCCCAAGATGGAAGTTGCGGAGGCTGAAAGAACAAAAGCACTCTCGATAATCAATGCAGTTCTTGCGTCATTGTCGAATACAGTTTCAAACAGCGAAGTATTGCCGGTACCAACTCAAGCCTCTCAGGAAAAGCATGATATTATTACATCTGCACCCGTTCCGAAGGTTATGAGCAACGACGATGTAGATGTGAATGAGGCAAGAGCCGACGAGGCACCTCTTGTGACGCTTATTGATGCCGCGCAATTTACAAGCACACAGTTTACTTTTGCAAACATCTCACTACATGAAGATATAGATTACCGCTCAGTTAAGACAACAGCTACACATCTAGTCATTCCAATATCCTTCCAGTATCAAAAAAATAAGAAAAAGAATGATGCGTACTCGAATAATGAGGTTAGTCTTCAACCTCGAATAG
>JBKJHR010000077.1:0-2626 GCA_046598695.1 Kapaibacterium sp. (SeqCode) | reverse complement strand
TTTTTATAGCCGACAGCTATCCCCCTCTATATCTCCCCACATGGGTGGGGAGACTTGAATGAAGTAATGCACGTAGCATCAGTGGGTCGGACTTTTAGTCCGACCAAAGGAAAGTGAGATATTCTCTTCTCCCTATTTCTTTGGAATACTACTTCCCGCGTTCACGTTAGTTTTTTGCGACCATTTCTTCTTGCCCTATGAAACCCGAGCTTTCTCTTGCTCATATAGATTCTGATCTCGAACTTGCGACAAGCGACGCTGAACTTCGTTCGCTCTTCGCATTGCTTGACGACCCCGATCAACATATCGGCACTGTCGTCGAGAATAAACTTCGCGCTCGCGGTACCTTCGTTATTGATCCCCTTATTCGCTTTGCAGATTCTTCACATGATGCGCTTGCCATTCGCCGTGCTACGGGGATCGTCAGGGATATTAACGGAGAAAATCTGATCTGCCAATTCGAAGCATTACGCATGAAGCTTGAAGAGGGCAGACGCGGATGCCTTGAAGAAGGTGCATTCCTTATCGCACGCTACGGCTATCCACAGCTTGATGTGGAATACTACAAAGCCGAACTCGATGCGCTTGCGGGAATGCTGCATGATCGCATCAAAGGTATTCATTCACCATTCGATATTCTGCTGGCGACAAACGATTTCTTCTTCAAGAATAAAAAATTTCGTGGCAACCACACAAACTTTCTCGAAGCAGACAATAGCTACATCAATGCAGTTATTGATCGCAAACTTGGTATACCTATATCGCTTGCTGTTCTCTATATTCTTGTGGCAGCGAGAAGACTTGGCTTGCCCTTTAGCGGTGCAAGCACTCCTGGGCATTTCTTGATACGCTATGATGGTCTGCGCGATGAACCTCTCTTTATCGATGCGTTCAATGACGGTATTATTCTCCGACGCGAGGACATCCGCCGATTTGTCTATACGTCGGGAATGCCATACTATGAAAGCTTTATCCAACCTTCACGTCCCCAGAACATTCTCTTGCGCATGACGCGCAATCTCATCATCCTCTTTGATGAACAAAAAGATGAAACTGCTAAAGCGACTTTCGAGAGATTTCACAACATCCTCCTTGGCAAAGATAAAGATGCCAAAACTGAGGTCTTTGGGGATGAGTTGGAGTAAAAGGTATTCCACCCTTTAAAGACGAACATAACTGCCCGTAACCTCGAAACCTATAATTACTCGAACTTTCGGAATGCGTAGATATGCTGGCGGAGGTAATTTTTAGGAAATTCCGGATCACCGAGTCCGTATCCTTCTGGTTTGCGTTGTGTAGGCAAGAACGCTGTGCCGAAGAGCCAACCCCATATGGCAAGTTTTGTAGAGAAATTTACATTATGTGCATCGTTATCTGTGGCATGGTGCCAACGGTGCTTTATACATCGGCGGATTGAATTGCTTGAGGAAATCAACGGAGGGTTCATCTCAACATGAGGCAAAACAATGAATCCCTTTTTGTTTGCAATAGCGATCTATCTCGGCATATTCGGTCTCGCCAAATTCAACATAGTGGCGGTAGTCAATATAGGTCATACGTCCCCAAGGAGTATCACGTTCGATACGCCACTGGTCTTTCGGTACGCATAGCTCTGGTGTGCACTTCTGGAATTTTACGGCATCACATCCTGCGCGAACTGCGCCATCGAGCATCATCTTTGCCAGGTCGAGAGAACCGTTATGGTTGATCCCGATCTCTGCGATTACATACGTAGGGTGACCGTCTCCAACAAGACGTCCACCTATTTCTATGATTGCTTGATTCATATTTAGTCTCCTATTTATTTAGGTAAAATTACGAGACAAATATTCTCAAATCATTACGACACAATTACCTGATTACCAATTATTGGTAGCCTTTGTAAAGTCTTACTGATACTCAACTCTTTTTCCACGAAGATCCAAGATCCACTCAGAAAAATCTCGGAATGCACCATATCCTGCATTTATCTTCGCGGTATAATGTACTTCCTTTTTGATGACAGGCATTCCGTCAGCAGGTGTGGCAGTTAAGCCATGTTTTGCGATCTCTTTGATGATATCAAGATCATTGACATCATCACCGATATAGGCAAGTTCATCCAACTGTAACCCTGTCTTCTTGAGGATGGTCGGGATGTATTCTACTTTGTTAAATACGCCTAAGAAGATCCACGGCATTTTTAGCTTCTCACCGCGTTTTTTTACACTTGGCGATTTCTCGCGGGTAATGATTGCCGTCTCCACTCCATTGAGGCGAAGAAGCTCTACTCCCATACCGTCGCGGATCGAGAAACGCTTCATCACTTCACCCTTCTCACCGTAATACACACCTGTGTCGGTCAAGACACCGTCAACGTCAGTGAGTACGAGCTTAATCCGTGATGCCCGTTTTTGTAATTCAGTTTTTGATAATCCCATACTTTTATTAAAATTATATTGATACTACCATGCCGTCCATCCACCATCAACGACGAGATTCGCTCCCGTCATATATGCCGATGCGTCACTTGCAAGGAAAACAACGGCACCGCGATAATCGGTCGGCACAGCCATTCTGCCGAGAGGGGTGCGCTTGGAGTAATTAACGACGAACCAATCATCTAGAGAGTTCTCTACTCCGCCAG
>JBKJHR010000026.1:0-4456 GCA_046598695.1 Kapaibacterium sp. (SeqCode) | reverse complement strand
TGTTCAAATGTCATACTACTATATCAATTCCTGAATACAAAAGAGTCCGCAACGTGCGGACTCTTTCTACGATACTTCTAGAAAGTATTAGAATGCGGCAGCGTTTTGCTTCACTCCGCCACCCGCTGCGCCACGGATCTTCCATAGAGCTTGGATGTATCCTGGTCGCACTTGGCTCCACGACACGTTATCAAACCTGTCAACCCATACAACAGCATTCAGTGGATTCCAAAGGATCGTTGTCGGTTGGTCTTCATACATTACACGCTGAAATTCCTTTTGAAGAGCAATGCGCTTTGCTTCGTCAAATTCACCGCGAATTTCTTCGAGAAGCCTGTCTGCTTCAGGTGAATCGTAGTATGAATAATTCGACCCACGATTTTTTGCTTGTGATGAATGATAGAGCTGATAGTTATCTGTTTCATAAGGATCGTTGTTCCACGCTCCATAGGTTGCATCAAAATTATGGTCGCGCAGACGATCAAGGAAGACAGACCATTCAAGCGTTTGCACTTCAGCTTTGATACCAACTTTACGCAAGGATTCGGCAATAATGAGTAATATCTGTTTGCGTGTTTCGTTGACGTTCGAGAGGAAGGTAAACTCAAACTTTACTGTCTTACCACCTATTTGCTTATCAAGGACACCATCACCATCGTGATCTATCCAACCAGCTTCCGTTAGCAATTTTTTTGCTTCTTCAACATTATATTCAATGGTCTTGAGGTCACTATTATATTCTTTTCTCCATGGGGGGCAACCGGATTCTGTGGACTTTGCTAATCCGAACTGCACTTTGTCAATGATCGTCTTGCGGTCTACAAGATGCGACATTGCCCATCGAACACGCTTATCGCTAAAAAATGGACTCCTATTATTCCAGTTGATGAGAGTGTAAGAACCGAGAGGGAATGCAGTCTTTTTCAACTGCTTCATCTGAAGCGTATCAACTTTTACATAATACGGAGCTTGGATATTTCCCATGAGGTCAATATCTTTTGCTTTGATGGCTGTGACGGCGGCAGACCAATCAGTAATAACTTTATAGATCAGTGTGTCGGGATATACTTCACCAAATTTCGAGCCGCCTTTGTTCGCATAATTAGCATTGCGAATGATCGTTACTCTGTCACCAGTCTTCCAATCCGATAGCTTGTATGGACCTGAACCTTGAATGAACTTCGGGTCGCGGTCAAGTTGCGGTTGCATCATCCACGCTGCAAACTCTTTCATCGCAGGATTTGCTGCTTGCTTGGCAAGTGCTGCACTATCAAGTTCGTCTGTCTTTGCACCACTTTTTTCAATGATAGCACCAACATCATCCCATGAGTATTGATCGGTTAAATTTTTTGGGTCGTAAATATGCTTGGGCAAAATGTAGAGAACATCAGCAAATGCCTGCTCCTTCATCAAGAAATATGGCTTCCATACGTTGAACCGAACGCGGTACGGATCACCCTCGATCAATTCACAGCTATGAATGCCATCAACATACACCCGTTTTTGCGCACTCATCGTATTGAAGGGGTTTTTTAAAGCCTTCAAGCTAAAGATGACATCAGCACCAGTAAGTTCATGCCCATCTGCAAACTTTACTCCCTTGCGGAGCTTAAAGTCAAAGGTTTTATGGTCGGGTGATTCGATCGGCATTTCCTCGGCAAGCCAAGGAATGTTCGTTTCCATCGTTTCAGGGTTAATGCGGATAAGACGTTCAAAGATCATCTCTTCGACGTAGGTCTCATTCGCACCTGATGAGTTCTGAGGATTCAGACGTTCGAGTTCATTGAGCAAATGCTCGACGACTCGGTTCGATGTTGCCCCGTCCTTTTTGCCTCCGCACCCTGCGACAGTGAGCAGAAAGGCGGAAAGAATTGTGAAGAGTAAACTTCTTGAAATGGTGTTTGTCATATACATATAATGTAAGTGATCTTTCGATCAAATGTAAAATCTGCAAGAAAAGAAAGTAAAAACGTGAAATACTATATCATCCATATCAGCTACGTAGTTCCACTCGAAAAGGTTGTTGAGCATACGCCTGAGCATCGTGCTTATTTGAAGACGCAATATGAGGCTGGGAGAATGATCTTTTCAGGTCCTCGTGAACCACGTACAAGCGGTGTGCTTTTCGCCCGTGCCGAAGAGCAATCTACGATCGATGAGATGATAGCCAATGACCCATTTAAGATTCACGGCGTTGGAAGCTACGATGTGATAGAGATAAAACCTGTTATGTGGATAGAAGAGTTAAACAAAATCTTCGGGACTCCGTAACCCTAAGAAAAGCAAAGGATTTTCTTTATGCAAACTACGACAGATCAATTGAATCCTGAGATCATCTCAGCGATGGGGAATTTCGAGTTGGTGGCGAAGTTCGTCGTCGAGGGCTTCATTACTGGCTTGCATAAATCTCCTTATCATGGCTTTTCTGTCGAGTTCGCACAGCATCGCCCATATTTACCCGGCGACCCGATTCGGAATATTGATTGGAAGCTTTTTGCCCGTACTGACCGCCACTACATCAAGCAATTCGAGGAAGAGACAAATCTCAAATCCTACATTATTCTCGATGCATCTCGTTCGATGAATTATACGAGCGATCCAAAGCATATTACGAAATATCGCTATGCTACGATTCTCGCTGCGGCGCTTTCTTACTTGCTCGTGAGGCAACAGGATGCGGTTGGTATTGGGATATTTGATGAAGATATTCGCCTTTTTATGCCTGCGAGGCTCAAGGCAAGTTATCTGCGAGAGATACTAAAGAACTTGCAAGTAACAGAGCCATCGAATAAGACGCGGATGCAAAGTTCACTCCGTCTTATCTTAGAACAGATCAAGCGCAGAGGACTTGTGATCGTCATTAGTGATTTCTTTGATGACCCCGATGAGATCATTACATCGTTAAAATTGATGCGTAATGCAGGACATGAGGTAATTGCATTTCATGTTCTTGATCCTGTAGAGCGCACGCTGGCGATGAATGTGAGCGATGCAACGATCTTTGATCTGGAAACGAATGAATCCATCAAGACACAGCCGTATCAGTTGCAAGCTGCCTATAAAGAGGCAATGCACGAACATTGCGAGAAGCTCAAGAACTCTCTCGCAGCCGAACGCATTGACTATCTGCTATTAGATACGACAGAGCCTTTCGATAAAGCGCTCACAGAGTATCTTTATAAGCGGCAGATGATGGGATGAGTTGCTTTTTGTAATTTCTACCACGCTTTTTTGGGGCAAAAGAAAATGCTTAGGTATTCTCAGGGGAGAAGGAACTTGGTGATTCAGGTTGTGGTTATTATTACTGATCTTTATAAAAGTGTGAGACTTATGGGTGTAGGGGGGTTCCATTCAGGCCCTTTGTATCCAGAGTCAAGGTGAGAGAAAAGCCCCATTGACTTCGGTTGGTGGGGTTTATTTTTTGTCCTACTTCAAAAAAAGTAGGAATACACGAAGTTTTCTTTGTCAGAACGGTGTTTATCCGCCCTCGAAAACACCTCGTTACATATTTTCTTATTTCTCTCAAAGAATAGATGGCAAGACTTGCACGATTACAGCGCACGGTGCGCGAACATGGTCTCGATGCTTTGGTTATTACCCACCTTCCAAACATCAACTACCTTATCGGGTATACTGGCTCGAATGGAATCCTTGTTGTCCCTTCACAAGGTAAACCGCATTTCTTTACGGATTTTCGTTATAAATCGCAGGTAAAGCTCGAAGTCGCAGGAGCGAAAATTTCTATTGTGGATCGCGATAAGCAACTCCTTGATTCATTCGTGGATAAGCAACTTTTCAGCGATTTTGATGCCGTCGCATTCGAGGAGCCACATTGCCTTTGGACGACCGTTGACTTCATTCGCAAGAAATTCCGTCATCTGAAGCTCGTCCCTAAGCGTGAAATGGTCGAGTCTATGACGATGATCAAGACGGATGACGAAATTTCCGCAATGCAGACTGCCGCAGGTATTGGTGACAAGGTCTTCGATACGGTCATCCAGATGATCAAGCCTGGCGTAACAGAACTTGATATTGCAGCAGAAATTAGCTATCACACCAAAAAATATGGTGCCGAGGGTGATGCGTTTGAAGCGATCGTCGTAAGCGGCGAGCGTACAGCACTTCCTCATGGTAAAGCAACTGATAAGAAGATCAAGAAGGGCGACCTCGTCACGCTAGATTTTGGCTGCCGCTATAAAGGCTTTAATTCTGACATGACGCGTACCGTTGCTGTCGGAAAAGTATCAACCGAATTACAAAAGATCTACGAGATCGTTAAAGCAGCTCAACAACGTGCCGTCGATAAGGCGCGTCCCGGAATGAATGGTAGAGAGCTTGATAACGTCGCTCGTGATTACATCACACTCCATGGATATGGATCGAAGTTTGGACACGGCACTGGCCATGGTCTTGGTATTGAACTCCACGAAATACCGATGATCGCACAACGCGGCGA
>JBKJHR010000156.1:0-13875 GCA_046598695.1 Kapaibacterium sp. (SeqCode) | reverse complement strand
AGAACAAGTTCGAATGGTAAGGTACTCTACGATATTGCCAAAGGTGTGAACCCTAATACCTATTTTATCGAAGACGAAAAAGAGATGAATCCTGAATGGTTTGTCGGTAAAGCAACTGTTGGTATTACCGGAGCAACATCAACCCCGATGTGGTTGATGGATAGAGTCTCCGATGCTATTTATCGTTTAGTTGGAGAACCTGAAAAAGCTGAATTATTGCCCGTGATTGGATAACGAGGCTTCGGTCGCTTCGTATCTTTCTAATTTGAATGTCTCTCCGAGGTAGATCTTTCTGATCTGCTCATCATTTGCCAATTCCTCTGCCGTTCCAGTTTTGAACATCGTACCATCAATAAGAATGTATGCTCTATCGGTAATGGAGAGTGTCTCGTGTACATTATGATCGGTAATGAGAATGCCAATTCCTCTTTGCTTGAGTTTGATGACGATTTGCATGATCTCTTCGACTGTAATTGGGTCAATGCCTGCAAATGGTTCATCGAGAAGAATATATTTGGGATTGGTGGCAAGTGCACGTGCGATCTCGCAACGACGACGCTCACCACCGGAAAGGACATAGCCTTTTGAGTTGCGAATTCTCGCTATACTAAACTCTTCAAGTAATTCTTCTGCTTTTTCTTGACGCTCTTTTTTGCTATAGGGCATTAGCTCCAAAACTGCGAGAAGATTTTGCTCAACGGTCAGTTTGCGAAAGATCGATGCCTCCTGAGGTAGGTAGCCGATCCCTTTTCGTGCACGAGCATACATCGGCAGTGGCGTAATATCCTCATCATTGAGAAAGACATTTCCTAGATTTGGTTTAACAAGCCCAGTTATCATATAAAAAGTTGTGGTCTTTCCTGCACCATTCGGTCCAAGTAAGCCAACGATCTCACCTGGCGAAACGGATACGGAAGAATCCTTCACAACGACGCGCTTGCCATATACTTTTTGAAGATGTTCTGAGTACAGTCTTTCGATCATTTTATCACGTCAATTTTTGATTCTTGCTTTAGTATGTCTTTGCCGAGCCACACAAATTCCTTCGGTACCCATTTTAGCGAAAAGTCTTCACGTTTAGGACGAAGCTCAATATGTCTTTCATAATTACCAAGCCTAAAGGAAGAACCGCGTCTGCCGACGAATCTTTCCGGCATGTACTCGCCTTCTGTCTCATGGATAACGGCAACACGATTTGGCTTATTTTCTTTAAAGTCAATTCGAATACTATCACCGCTCGCACGATTCACTCCACTTGGCTTGCCGTCAGAGCTAACAAAATAGATCGAAAGAGCATTGTCTGTCCCAAGCAATGAGCGAACGGTATCACGAAGAACGGAGAGAAGCATCTGCTTCGACGAAAGCTGATTTATACGTCCAATAATGTTTGTATCTTCATAGGTGGTCGTTGCAAATGATTTGCCAATTGCTTGCACCCTATCGATCTTGTTATTCCGTGTAAACATTGCGATAGAATCTCCGGTAATCTCCGTACTATCATACCACATTCTCTGTCTGCCTCCTCCAGCAAGGCGCATGAGTTCTTTCCCCTTATTGTAATCAAGCCAATTTCCACGACCGCTAAAATTTTTTCGATACATTCTCACGCTATCTGTCGCGATAAAATGTGAGCTATCGCCGCTATACGCTTCCATCTTTTTAGAGATGATAAAGAGAGTATCTATAACCGTGATACTTGCTCCTGTCAGGGAGTCATGACTAGTAGTCGTATCCATAATGAGCAGTAATGGATTCAGCGGGACGACGAGATAGTTACTGTCACGAATACGTGCCAGAGAATCACCATAGATGATCATATTATTCTTTCGGTCGAATGTTGCTACATTCCCGGAAGCATTGGTAATGCCGGCTTGCTTTGCATCATAAAAATAATTGCAATAGAGAAGGGAAGAGTCCGTGCGCAATGCGACATTTCCCTTTGCAATGGTCTCTCCTGAAGCACGGATATTCGTTACTTCGTCTGCACTCAGATTACCTGAGTCACTCGTGACAACGACATTCCCACGTGCGATGCTTGTCTGTGTGGAGCGGAAATAGGTCAGGGCATCTGAAGTCATGAACGCCCCACCCTGATTTGCTTTTACTTTACCAGAGCAATCAGCACGTTGTTCTGCGAGGTCGTATGTGCCCCGTTGCGCCGTGATGGAGGCATCACGATCAACAAGGTAAAATCCATTATCTGCTTTGGCAACTCTGGTATTTCCATCGTACTTGAGGTTTGTCGTTTGTAATGTCATCACATCTTGATGAATGATGACATTTCCCTTGAGTTCGACCTGGTTGCGCTCTTTATATTGAAATGCTTCGTCAGCAGAGCCGTTGAGTGCCCCCTGAACAAAACGCACATTCCCCTTCAAATGCGTTACTTCTTCACCGACTTTATCGTTCAAGAGAGTGTCAGCATTGATCGTAATAGGCTCTTTTTGCGATGGTTGTGTCTGAGCCATTGCAAAGGCGCAGGTGAGTAACAAAGAAATGCTGATGACGTAGAATTTTTGCAAAAGGTCAGAAAAAGTCTTAGTTTTGTATAGATATATGACAACGTTACTAAAATGGCTATCAATCCAAATAAGTTAACAGTCAAGACGCAGGAAGCCCTGCAAAATGCTGTAGAGATCGCCTCAAGCTACGGCAATCAACAAGTTGAACCTGAGCATCTCCTTGCTGCACTTGTGCAAGATGGCGAAGGCGTTGTCGTTTCCGTGATGCGGAAGATTGGCGTTGATGTGGATACTATCCGAATTCGCACCACTTCACTACTTGAAAAACTGCCGAAAGTTACAGGCGTGGCAGGTGCGAACGCCTTTGCTTCGGGAAATCTGAATAAAGTATTTGATACTGCACTCAAAGAAGCAAGTGCATTGAAGGATGAATATATCTCTACCGAGCATTTACTCTTAGCCCTCTGTGAGGAAAAGACCGAGGTTTCAAAGCTCTTAAAAGAGCATGGGGTTACGAAAAGCGGAGTGCTGAAAGCCTTACAGTCCGTTCGAGGGAATCAACGGGTGACCGACCCAAATGCCGAAGATCGCTATCAATCTCTTGAAAAGTACGGACGTGATCTGACCGAGCTTGCCCGTAAAGGGAAACTCGATCCTGTCATTGGCAGAGAAGATGAAGTCCGCCGTGTCATGCAGGTTCTTGCTCGACGCACGAAGAATAATCCTGTTCTCATCGGTGAACCCGGTGTTGGCAAGACTGCTATCGTTGAAGGAATTGCTGGAAGAATTATTTCAGGTGATGTCCCGGAAACATTGAAAGATAAACGCCTCATTGCACTGGATATGGGGACGCTCGTCGCAGGGACGAGTTTTCGTGGACAATTCGAGGAGCGATTGAAAGCGATCGTGAAAGAAGTCACAGAGTCAGAAGGCGAGATCATTCTATTCATAGATGAACTTCACACTTTGATCGGCGCTGGTGCAACGCAAGGCGCAATGGATGCGGCGAATATCTTGAAGCCTGCACTTGCACGAGGAGAACTACGAACGATCGGTGCGACAACCCTTGACGAATATCGTAAGCATATTGAAAAAGATGCTGCTCTTGAGCGACGTTTCCAGCCGGTATTTGTTGGTGAGCCTTCGGTCGAGGATACGATCTCCATTTTGCGAGGTTTGAAAGAGAAGTATGAATTGCATCATGGTATTCGTATAAAGGATTCTGCATTAGTAGCAGCGGCTCAACTTTCATCTCGGTATATTAGCGACCGCTTCTTGCCAGATAAAGCAATTGATCTCGTTGATGAAGCAGGATCGAAACTTCGCATTGAAATTGATTCTATGCCTGCGGAGTTAGACCAATTAGAACGCAAAATTCGCCAACTCGAAATTGAGCGAGAAGCACTTAAACGAGAACTTATAGCATCATGAACTTTGAAGAAGTTGTAGAACGCATAACGTCAGAACGCATCATTGCGATCATTCGCCTCTCAGATAGCTCTGACATTCCGATCATCGTAAAGGCAATTGCTGATGGTGGCATTTCGCTCATCGAGATCACTCTCGACACTCCCGACGCACTTCGTCATATCGAAACGTTATCGGCGATGATGCCACACTGTATATTCGGGGCTGGGACAGTATTTGGTAGTCTGGCAGCTCAAGAGGCTGTTGATGCGGGTGCAAAATTCCTTGTTAGCCCTATCTTTGAAGATGAAGTTGCCGATGTTGCATTGGAGAATGACATCGTCTCGATCTGTGGAGCACTTACTCCAACAGAGATCTACTACGCTGATATGTATGGTGCAACCTTTATTAAACTCTTTCCAATGTCTGGAATTGGGCCGAGCTATCTCAAAGGGTTATGTGGACCTTTTCCGGATACACAATTCATTCCAACCAATGGAGTAACGCTTGAGAACATGCAAGAATTTTTCGATGCAGGAGCCACAGCCGTTGGATTAGGATCAGTTCTTGTGAATGATGCTGATGTTGCAGCTGGAAATTTCGCCATCATCGAGGAACGCGCTGCAAAAGCACGAGCAATTGCTGGTTAATTCAAAATAAATAGATCGTGTCGAACAAAGAGCAACTCGAAGAGATAAGTCTTTCATGGTGCAGACGGCACCGCCCGGAATCCGAATCCACCGATTGGGGACAGTCGCTTGCGATGTATGGATTATTCCGCGCATATTTGAACCATCGCAATGAAGAAGTACGAACATACATCAAACGTTGGCTTGCATTCCATCTCGCAGAACGAGTACAGGTTCATTATTTTTGTGGTTCATGGAGCTTTGCGCTTTTATATCCTGAAATTACAGAAGAATTTCCAGAGTTTAAAATGCAGCTTGACGAAACTGCCGAGCGCATTTATGATATGATCGTTCACAAATCATTACGGAATGGGGATGGCGTAATTCTTCATAATATTGACCTACCGAATATCTATATAGATACCGTTTATTATTCCGCTGTTCTTCTTGCCAAGCTTGGAGAATATCTATCAAAGCCATGGAAGGAAGTAGCAATTAGGCAAGTTGATCTTCATCTGAAAATACTTCGTGACGGTGACAAGCCATTCTATATTCATTGCGAAGAAAATCTTGGTGGTAAACGCTCTGAAGGTTCATGGGCACGTGGCAATGGGTGGGTGATGATGACGTATGCAGAATTATTGCCGCTTTTGGGAAAAGGGTCTGCGGAATACAAAAGATATTTGGAAGATTTTATCTCACTTGCTTCTGCAATTGCCACTTATCAAACAGAAAATGGATCGTGGCGAACGATCATTGACGATGAGACGGCATACGAAGAAACTTCAGCGTCAGCGATGTACCTCTTTGCATATCTACGTGGGAAGAAGTTAGGAGTTCTTGGTGATAAATTTGATACTGTTATAGGAAAAGCCCAAAATGGATTGAAGCAGAATGTAGATGCTGATTATAAATGTATCGGAGTCTCAGAGGGTACATGGCCCGGTACTATAGAATACTACAAATCATTATCACAAGGTGAGTGGTGGTGGGGGACAGGTGCCTATCTACTTGCATTGGCTGAACAGGAATAACTTTTCCACTAATTATACTTGCCTACAACACTCGCTCTATCGGAACTCCTCGCCCTCGCTGAAAAGCCAATAGAGGCTTCGGAAATACTCGATGATCTGAAACCACCACACCACTTCAGTTCGGCTAGCTTCAGTAATTATGTTCCTGAATCTGAATATCCATCTCAAACTGATGCACTATCTGCCATTTCCCATTTTGTCAGAGAGTTGGAGAATGAAGGGAAAGTCAGTCTGTTCTCTCTGAAGAGATTATTTCGATCAGACCGTTCCGAAGGAAAAGGGATATATCTCGATGGCGGCTTTGGTGTTGGGAAAACGCATCTCCTTGCTTCAGCATATCATTCATTCAACGGCAAAAAAGCCTACCTTTCATTTCAAGAGTTGATGTTTCTGGTTGGTTTACAAAAGCTCGATGAAACGGCGAGGTCATTGAAGGAATATAAATTGATCGTGATAGATGAGTTTGAACTTGATGACCCTGCGAATTCACGTATTTCTACTAATCTCTTAGGACAGCTTCTTGATGCAGGGGTTTCAATCATTACAAGCTCTAATACACCTCCCGGTGCACTTGGCGTAGAAAGGTTTTCGAGTGAGGATTTTGCAAGAGAACTCGGTGAATTAACAAGACGCTTCGAGACCATTCGCATTGATGGTGAGGATTATCGTACACTTCATCATCTCGATGATTCAACCAAAACAAGTTGGCTTTCTCATAAGGATGCTCTATTTGAAATATGGAAGAAGACCGTAAAAGCCAATAGTAAAAAAATGGTGGTATTGGATTTTGCTGAGTTAGAAAAGATACTTTCTTCGGCGCATCCGATGCGAATTCGTCAGATACTGCGTGGGGTTGATGCGGTGGTGATCTCAGACTTTATGCAATTCGCACATCCCTCAGATGCACTTCGCTTTGTCTATTTCACTGACAAGTGTTATGACAATAATACTCGGATCCTTGTCGGCTCAGACCTACTCCTCGAGGATATATTCCATTATTCATATTTTAGTGGCGGAGATACAAAGAAATACCGACGGACACTTTCACGCCTAAAAGAAATGACGAGGATCACCGCCGAGAAACTTATGCAGCTAAACGCTCCTGAACTCTCGCCGGAATGAAATTATTTCATTAAGATTATGTTATATCGCGGCAATCAGACGAAGACTCTGCGTCGGGCTTCCATAGTTGAGCGCCCCGGCAGACATCCTTCGAAACTTGTAACTACATATAATATAACGAACTATGGTTAAATTACGCCTTTCCAAGCAGGGACGCAAGAAGCTCCCTATCTACCGCATTATCGCTGCTGACTCACGTTTTAAGCGTGACGGACGCTTCATCGAAGCTCTCGGACAGTACCGCCCGGGCAACGATACCAACAAGTTACTCGACATCAAAGAAGAGCGCATTATGTATTGGTTGAAGGTTGGCGCACAGCCAACGGATACCGTTCGCTCGCTTCTTTCAAAAGAAGGCATTTTACTTAAATGGCATCTTGAGAAGAAGAACATTGAGCCTGCTCGTGCTTCAGAAATTTTCACAAAGTGGAAAGCTGAAAAAGATGCTGCTGCTGGTCGTAAGATCTCTGATAGAGAGATCAACGCCAGAAAGAAAAAAGAAGCTGAAGCAAAGGCTATCGCTGATGCTGCCGCTGCTGAGGCGAAAGCAATCGCTGATGCCGCAGAGGCAGAAGCAAAGGCTGCGTCTGAAGCTGCAAAAGCTGCTGAAGAAGCCGCTGCTGCGGAGGCAAAAGCATCTGCTGAAGCTGCTGCTGCTGTCGTTGCAGAAGCACCTGCCGCTCCTGAGGCAGAGACACCAGCAACGGTTGAAGGACCTGCTACAGATGCACCGGATGCTGAAACAGCCGCTGCGTAAGCTGGTCACACACTACTCTTACAAAAAGCCTCGTCACATGACGGGGCTTTTTCCTTTTCATAACAAATCAACCGTACTTCGTTTCGCATTGTTAAGCCATTCATGTCAGCAACAATTTTGATCGCCCGCATTCGCCGTCCGCATGGGATTCGCGGAGAAGTTATCTGTGATGCCTTTACTTTTGACCCAACACGCTTCAAGAAATTGAAGGAAGTGACTCTACGAGCTAAAGAAGAGAAGATACTAACCATTGAGAACTCCCGTCCCTCCGAAAAAGGGGTCATCATTAAATTTGCAGAAATTACTGACCGAAACCAAGCTGAATTGCTGCGTGACTACGAGATATTCATCGACGAATCAGAACGCTTGCCGCTTGATGAGGATGAGGTGTATCTTGACGATATGATCGGCATGGAGGTGATAGATGATGCGAGTGGAGAGAAGATCGGATTCTTGCGTGATGTGCTCGAATATCCTGCCGGGGCAGTGTATGAGTTTGAATTGAATGACGGCACGGAGAAACTCGTGCATTCAAAAAGCGGGGAAGTCCGTAAAATAGAAAAGCGCAACAAAAAGCTGCGCGTTTCTTTTATGGAAGAACTGTAGAATTATACGGTCGGCTGCTGCTCGATAAGTGGTGCAGTGCCTGTCGCCTTCTTCTTGCCCGATCCGTACATGATGCCGTAGGGAATAACAACGAGATATCCAAGAAGCAAAATAATGGGAGAGATATTGAGTGCCATCGAACCCATCACCGAATCCGAAGACATAAGAAAATATCCGAGTGTGATAACGACAACGCCGATAATGATGATCATCACGTTCTTTGATTCAAGCGGCATATTGAAGGGCTTCACTCCGCTTGTTGATTTCGTGCGCTGAGAAGAAGCACTGCGTGTACGAGCGGTAGCTTGCGGTCTTGCCTGAGGACGTGTCTGACGTGAAGGTTGTGTTGCCATGTAATAATTAATTAATAACGGATAGTAAACGGACTGCGGAAACTGCTCGTTCCCGAAGCAGAGAGTTGTATTACCATACGATCATTGCCTCAAGGTTTAACTGAGCGTCCCATTATCAAGATGCAATCTCCGATTTGCGCGTTCGGCAAGTTCAAGGTTATGTGTTGCCATGACGAACGTCTGTTCATATTTTGCAGAGAGCGATAGCATCAGCTCGAATAGCTTGTGGCTGTTCTCATTGTCAAGATTGCCTGTCGGTTCATCGGCAAGCACAAGGAGGGGCTGCATCATGAATGCTCTTGCAACAGCTACTCGTTGCATCTCACCACCCGATAATTCACTCGGACGATGTGCAGCTCGGGATGCAAGTCCCACTTCGGTTAACAGCTCTAACGCCCGTGTCTTCGCCTTGCTTTCTTCTGTCCCCGCTATCAGAGCAGGCATCATCACATTCTCGATCGCGGTGAATTCCGGCAATAGGTGGTGGAATTGGAAGATAAAGCCGATAGACTTGTTACGCTTATCAGCAAGCTGTTTAGAATTCCCTTTGAAGATATTATCACCGTTGAGCAGGACTTCTCCCGCAGTAGGTTGATCGAGCGTGCCGAGGATATTGAGCAGTGTGCTCTTCCCGGAGCCGCTTGCACCGGTAAGTGCTATGACCTCACCTTTATTCACTGTGAAATTCACACTGTGAAATACTTCAACGACGCCTGTTCCGCTTGAGGCGTAGCGTTTGCTCAGATTCTTTACTTCAAGTATTGTCATACGTTCTTTCGTTAGCTTATTCCCATCTAAGTGCATCAGCAGGCGATACTTTCGCGGCTTTGCGGGAAGGGAAGTATGCCGCAAGCACTACGAGCAGCATCGCCCCAATACCCACTACGGCAAAATCCGACCACACGATCTTCACAGGCATTGCAGGTATAATATAGACTGTTGCATCAAGCTTGAAAAAGCCAAACTCCTGTTGTGCCCATACCACCATAAAGCCAAGGACACATCCGATGAGAACTCCAAGTATTCCCGTCAGTAGCCCTTGATAAAGATAGATCCTGCGGATATTCTCCTGCTCCGCACCAAGTGCAAGGAGCAAACCGATGTCTCGCTTCTTCTCATAGACCGTTAATGTCAGCGCACTAAAGATGCTGAACGAGGCAACGGCAACGATGATTATCAGAATGGCAAAGGCGATCCATCGCTCCATTTCCATCACGCTATAAAGCTCAGTATGAAGGTCGTACCATGTCTCGATGCGATATTTATCCGATGGCAAGAATGCTTCGAGCTGTTTCTTCACATCGGGTGAATTCCGAATATCGATCAAACGCAATTCGATAGAACTTGCCGAGCCTATCGGAATATCAAAAAGATCGCGGCTTGATTCGAGATTGATATACGCATTCTTTGCATCGTAATCACGATTATTCACACCAAATATCCCTCGCACAACGAGCAGCTTATGTTTTGGCTCAACAGGGTCAGTAAGGATACGCTGCATACCGGCTGGACTATACACATCTATTGTATCACCAGGGATGATCGCCATATTATCGGCGAGGAGTTGCCCGAGGATAATGCCATTGGCATCAAGCTGAAGTTTGCCTGCTGTGATGGAATTCCCAAGCCCAGAAACAGCATCGGCATCGCGCTCATCTATTCCTGTCACCACAGCAACGCGAGGGAGTGTATAATGCACAAGCACAGCCTTTTCACGACTTACTTGCGCGACCGATCTGACGTCCGGAAACGTCTTGATCTTTGCGACCAACGCATCTGTCGAGGAAATAACCCCTTTCAATCCTTCTTCTTGTTGGGCAGAATCAGCGAGGGCAGTGATGCGGATATGAGGATCGAAATTGACGAGAATATTCGTCACCACTGCGGAGAACCCATTAAAAACCGATAGCACGATAATAAGCGCGGCAACCCCAACCATGATACCAACAGCCGATAGGATGCTGATGATCGTGATGAAGCTTTGGCTGCGCTTGGTGAGCGCATATCGCTTTGCTAAGAATAATTCGTATCGCACAAGGTTGTATGCAAAATTATAGACCTTCAGCCAACATCAAAAACCCTTCATATATCTTACGTAATGCGATAGGTTCTTTCTTCAGTGCGATACGATGCTTCAATATGGTAGCAAAATCCTTACGGGCAATAGGACCTGTCAGTACGTTCTTCGCATCATCAGCGAGGACGTTTTCGAGCGACGAGCGCATGAGCGGAGCGAGCGCATCTTTCAACTGCTTCTTATCAAGTTTGAGCGACCTATTCATCTGTTCGATCGCAGCACCGAGGAGTGTAGTGAAGTTTGAAGCAAATACCGTAATTGTATGATAAAGCGGAAGTTGAAGTGGCTGCAAATGGAGAATTTCTGTGCAATTCCATGACTTGACAAGCTCCTTTGCAAACCTCTTGGATGAGTCTGAATCAGGGCAGACCATCCATGCAATACCCTTCAAGTGCTTCGCCTTTGGTTCGGCAATGCTCTGAATGGGGTGAAGCGTGATCCTCTCAACACCCTCGATCTTTGGGAGGATGTCAGGACTAAGCGACCCGGCACAATGCAGCATCACCCGAAGATTCTTCCCAGCACTTTGTGCGGCTTGCTCAGCGACCGTCTTGATCTTGTCATCTTTCGTGATAATAAAGATCGCATCAGCTCCGCCATCCTTGCCTAATTCAGCGAAGGACTTGCTTCTGGCAGGCAGATGGGAGTGCAGTTCATAGTGCTTGGAATCCTTGATCGCCTTGGCGAATGCTCCGCCCAAACGACCATTGCCGATGACGCTAATTCTGACTTGGGTAACTCGCTTCTTCATTCTTCGTAAATTTGCAGTAAATTACTTGTACTTCTAACCGTTTTTCAACAGAACATTATGTCAATCAAAGTCGGTATCAATGGTTTCGGGCGTATTGGGCGGTCGGTATTTCGTCGTGCGATGGAGCTTGGCGGAATTGATTTCGTTGCTGTCAACGATCTCACCAACGCAAAGACTCTTGCACATTTGCTCAAATACGATTCAACACAAGGTCGCTTCAACGGTAACGTCGAAGTTGACGGAAATGATCTCATCGTCAATGGCGACAGATTGAAGATCACTGCCGAACGCGATCCCGCGAACTTGAAATGGGGCGAGCTTGGCGCAGACATTGTTATCGAATCCACTGGTATCTTCGCAACACGCGAAGGTTGCCAAAAGCATATCACCGCTGGTGCGAAGAAGGTCGTGCTCACCGTTCCACCCAAAGACCCGGTTGATGCAATGGTCGTTCTTGGTGTGAATTGTGATACGCTCACAGCCGATCACAAGATCGTCTCGAACGCTTCATGCACCACCAATTGCCTCGCGCCGATGGTGAAGGTACTCAACGATTCATTCGGCGTTGAACACGGATTGATGACGACGATCCATTCGTACACGAACGATCAGAACATCCTCGATCTACCACACGCTGACCTTCGCCGCTCACGTGCAGCAGCGATTAACATCATTCCGACCTCAACAGGTGCCGCTCGTGCAATTAGCACGATCATCCCTGCACTCAAAGGCAAGCTTGACGGTACATCGCTTCGCGTACCAACGCCAGTCGGTTCGATCACCGATCTCGTTGCTATCTTGAAGAAGGACGTAACCAAAGAAGAAGTGAATGCCGCATTCAAAGCTGCTTCGGAAAACGGTTCGCTTAAAGGCTATCTCTCGTACACCGAAGACCCGATCGTTCTCCAAGACATCGTTGGCGATACACATTCATGTATCCTTGATTCGTTGGAGACAATGGTCATGGCTGGCAGAACCGTCAAGATCCTCGGCTGGTACGACAACGAATGGGGATATTCCTGCCGCGTCGTGGACTTGGTAAAGAAGATGGCGGCTCTGTAAGGAAAGGATGAAGGATGAAGGCGGAAGGATGAAAGAAATACATAGCATCGATTCCCTGTGGGATTGATGCTATAATACATTTACCATGAACCACAAAACCATCAACGACATCGACGTATCAGGCAAGCGCGTATTCTTGCGAGTGGATTTCAACGTTCCGCTTACCAAGCAGGAGCCGTATACCATCACCGATGATACGCGTATCACTGCTGCACTTCCGACGATCAATGCGCTTCGCGAGAAAGGTGCGCGGCTCATCATTGCAAGCCATTTGGGACGACCCAAAGGTGCGCCTTCGACCGAGTTCTCGCTCGCTCCGGTGCGTGCGCGTCTTGCAGAGTTGTTGAAGATAGATATTGCATTCGCAGCCGATTGTATCGGTGAGGAAGCAACATCGAAAGCGATGGCGTTGAAAGATGGTGATGTTCTCCTTCTCGAAAATCTACGCTTCCATAAAGAAGAAGAGAAGAACGATGCGGAATTCTCGAAACAGCTTGCTTCGCTTGCCGAAGTCTATGTGAACGACGCATTCGGTGCGGCGCATCGTGCTCATGCTTCGACTGAAGGCATCACGAAATACCTTCCCATTAAAGCCGCAGGATTATTGATGGAAAAAGAATTGAATTACCTCGGCGGAGCACTCACGAAGCCACGCAAGCCTTTCATTGCCATCATCGGCGGTGCGAAGATCAGTGGAAAGATCGATGTCATTAGCAGTCTGCTCGATAAAGCCGATGCCGTGCTTATCGGCGGAGGGATGATGTACACGTTCTACAAAGCGCATGGTTTGGAAATAGGGAAGTCGCTCTGCGAAGATGATAAGCTCGACCTCGCACGCGAACTCATGGCTCGTGCAGAGAGCGAAGGCAAGAAGCTCGTGCTTCCAATAGATACGATCATCGCTGATGCCTTTGCCAATGATGCGAACCGCAAGACCGTCTCCACTGCCGCTATTCCCGAAGGATGGCTCGGCATGGATATTGGCGAAGAGACGATACACCAATTCACGGACTTCATCGTGAATGCGAACACGATCGTCTGGAATGGTCCGATGGGAGTATTCGAGATGCCGAACTTCTCACGCGGCACCTTCGCCATCGCAGAAGCAATGGCAAAGGCAACCGACCGCGGAGCGACGACCATCGTCGGTGGCGGCGATAGCGTTGCAGCATTAGAACAAAGCGGACTCGCCGAGAAGATGAGCCACGTCTCCACAGGCGGCGGCGCAAGCCTCGAATTCCTCGAAGGCAAGACCTTGCCAGGCGTTGCGGCATTGGAGGCGTAAACCGCCTGTCATTATGGGCTACGTGCCACACGCTTCACCAACACCTCCGTCCTTGCATAGCGGCAGATGATCTCTTGCCGAATGCGCTCTGTCATCGGCACGAGCTTCCCATCCGCCTTGCGTATATACTTGAATTGCAGGAGATAGAACGCAAGCGACCGCTGATAGATATAGCCATCCTCGCGCAGCATCCGCTCGTCGTACGAACGCACGTGCAAGCATGGATAGACGTGTAGGTTGTACGTTTGACGATGCAGAATAAGTGGCGGAGGCAAGGGTGGGGGATTAATCGCGAAGGATGAAAGGGGGTACGGAGGGCTCTCATCATCA
>JBKJHR010000074.1:0-3689 GCA_046598695.1 Kapaibacterium sp. (SeqCode) | reverse complement strand
GATCGTCGAAAGAAGATATTTTGGATGCGATCACTATTGGTGCGATGGGAGACGATGGAAAACAAACGATGGCGGAACAACTCCTGCAAAAAATTACTTACAGCCCATCAACGTGAAAACTCTACTACTCATATTCATTCTCTCGTTTGCGATCATTGGTTGTTCGCATGAAGATGTGCCTCCTATATTGCTTTCGACAAATGGGTATGATCTTGCTGGCCAGCACCATGTGCCTGCTGTCGGAACGATCACCACTTCAGTGAAGATCACCAATAATCTGCTCGTGGCAGATAGGGTCGAATTTTCTACAAGTCCGATCACATTTGGTAGCTCGAACACATTTGTTGTTGGCTCACGAAACGGAGAAATTCTGTTCTTCTCTTCTGAGGACTCTCTTTCTCATCGTTTGGCACTTCCAAGTCACGCACCTATTGTCGAAATTCTAACAGATAGCACAGAGCTTATTGCTATGCAACTTGATGGTTCTGTTTCGGCAATAACAAAGCAGGGTAAAATAACTTGGCAAAAGAATATTGGGAAGATGCCATTGTGCAATTCTCTTTTTACAGGGGAGAAAATTATCGTTGCTGTGGATTCATCCCTTGTAATAATAAATGCCTCGAATGGTGCTATTGAAAGCACGCTTCCATTGACGCTCACACCTCGTTCGCTTGCTTATAATGAATCATCAAAGATGACAGCGATCGCCTTGTCGTGGAATTCGAGCGAGGGATCCGATAGTATTCTCTGCATCGATCACAACGGCAAAGTACGATCGCGAGTAGGATTTCCGGGGCTTCGGATCACTTCTAATATCATGATCCTTGACGGCGAAAATGTCAAATTCGCATTTGGCTATCTCGGCGAATTAACACAAGGTGGATCGGTGCGCAGAACATTCCTTGCATTGTACGACGGCGTTGTGGAGGGTAAAGCACATCTCATCGCCAAGCAGGAAGTGCCGTATATTGTAACGAATGTAGCGGCGAACAATGATATTATCATGTCAAGCGGTTTCCGCGAACACGCAGGGGAGCTGAGTTCGGGCATAGATGCCTTTTCGCATGATGGGCTCACGAAACGTTGGCAACGACGTTTTACCGAGCCGCTTGTGAATCCCGTTGCACTCAGCAGGAGCCTTGTACATTTCACTCTTCATTTTACAACACAAGCGGAAACGCCAACATCGGCGATCTTCTATACGCTTGACGCCAATGACGGCAAAAGCGAGAAAGAATTCGCAGTGCCAGGCGTTCATGGTGGCTTCACACCGGGGATGCCAATGCCGCGTGGCACAAGTGGATTTATTCTTGCTGATGCCAACGAGCCGACTATCTATTATCTCAAGCCTTGATGAACGTATTTAATAAGATCATAGCAGGTTTACTTCCCTTTGTTCCGAAAGCGATCGTTCGCAAAGTAAGTGCTCGCTACATTGCAGGCGATACACTAACCGATGCGATGAACACCGTTCGCAGACTCAATAAAGAAGGCGCAATGGCGACCGTTGATGTGCTCGGTGAATTCATCAAGAACCTTGACGAGGCGACGGAGAATACTCGCTATTCTAACGAAGTTCTCCAAACCATCGAGAAAGATAAGGTAGATGGAAATCTCTCTATCAAACTGACATCGCTTGGACTCGAGATCGATAAGGACGTCTGTGAACGCAATGTGCGGAATATACTCGATACTGCTCGTGAGCATGGAAACATTTTTGTTCGCATTGATATGGAGAATTCTCCGTATACTTCGATGACGATCGAACTCTATGAAAGATTACGCAAAGAGTACTCAAATGTAGGTTTGGTTTTGCAAGCATATTTGCGCAGAACAGAGAACGACATCAAACATCTTTTAGATAGTGGTGCGACGAATCTTCGTATTTGTAAAGGTATTTATATCGAACCAGAAGAGATCGCTTTTAAGGGACGTGAAGAAATTCGTGATAATTATACGAAGTGCGTTGATCTTGCGCTTTCAAACGGGGCCTATGTTGGTATTGCAACACATGACGAGGTATTGGTTGAATCCGGCAAGCAGATAGTAAAAAAACTTGGTCTGACGAAATCGCAATACGAATTTCAAATGCTTCTCGGTGTCCGTGATCAACTTCGCCGCCAGACGATCAGCGAGGGTCATCGTCTTCGTGTCTATGTTCCGTTCGGAGCCGATTGGTATGGATATTCTGTCCGTAGATTAAAAGAAAACCCGAGTGTGGCGGGACATATCGTCAAAGCAATGTTCACAGGAAAATAATCATGCACCAATACGCAAAACATTATTCGCTCGCTGAAGCGCAAGAAACTCTAACGGAAATTCTCCCGATCCTCGAGGAGATGGTTGGGCTCAAAGAATCGCTTGATGCGAAAGGCTATGATATTTTTCGTCATCAGTATTTCGGCGGCATTGGTCCGAACGGGCAGAAAGTATTCCCCGACGAAATGGAGCGTCTTGTTGTCCTTGTGCGAGATTTCAATCAGCGAGGCATTGAAATAAAAGACTTCAATCGCGGGCTTATTGATTTTCCGCATCTCCGTGCAAACGGAGAAGAGGTTTATCTGTGCTTCCTCCTCGGAGAACCGCAGATCGTATCATGGCATTCTCTTGAAGGCGGGTTCGCTGGACGAAAAGAGCTTGATGAATTGTAACAATTCTCCCTTCTCATGTGTCATGATGATACGCTCATAGAAATGTCGGATTAGCTCTATTGCATTGAGCGACTTCATTTTTCTCGTATTTTTGTCCCTGAAATTAACACTACTGAATTATGCATACAAACTATCGTATTCTTTCTTTTGCCATTGCCGCACTTTGTGCTACATCTCTCTTTGTCGGCTGCGGCAAAAAAGACGAGAAACCAGCATCTTCTATAGAGTCCCGAGTTGATAGTTCGATGACTACAAAGACCGAAACTACCACACCTGACGCAGCACCAGCGGAGAACGCCCCAGCTGCGAATCTCGGTGAAAAGGCAAAAGCCGGCGAGAAAATTTTCATGAATGCCTCTCTTGGTAAGATCAAGGTATCATGCGCCAAATGTCATAGCGGTAGCAGTATGCTTCCTGGACACACACTTGCAGGTGTAACCAAGCGTCCTTCAACGTGGAATGGAATGTATAAGGGCGCTGATCTTGCGAAGAATGCTTATGGCGCGACGCTCTGTGCAACGCTCTTCCAAGAAAAAGAAGGCGGATTAAAGCCTGATGAGATCGCTTCGCTCAATGAGTATTTTGCTGGGATCGAAAATGCACCGGGTGCAATGACTTCTGCACTTACGATCAAATGGGCAGCAAAGCCTACCCTCAAAAAAGAAGAGATGATCGATGAGAAGATCTCCAAGCCGATCATCAAAGACATCATGAAGTTGCCGGGTGATGTAACAAAAGGACAAACAGTCTTTACAAAGTCATGTGCAAGTTGCCACGACTTCAAGACCGCAAAGATCGGTCCACCAATGGCTGATGCCGCGCAGGATATGAATTTCGTTGTATCAGCGGTTCGTTTTGGCTCTGATGCAATGCCGTTCTTTGCCAAGGATGTATTGAGCGATCAACAGATCGCCGATGTTATTGCCTACATCCAAGCAACGATGGGCAAGTAACATTTCCGGTTTTATTTTCGTAGACGAATGATCCCCTGAGGTATGGCTGAATACATTCAGCACGGCTCAGGGGATTCTTTTCTTG
>JBKJHR010000276.1:0-12925 GCA_046598695.1 Kapaibacterium sp. (SeqCode) | reverse complement strand
CACTTTTACAAATGCTTCTGGTTTATCCCACTCCCCTTTTTCAAAGAGAAATTTCTTGCCTTTATCAACAACAAGCTGTCCATCAGGCGTAAGCTCGATCTTTGCACGTTCGAGCGGGCGTGGCGCTGGTCCCTCGAAGTTCACACCATCCATGTGGAAACCGGAACCGTGGCACGGGCATTTGAATTTCGCATCACCAGCAAGCCAACGTGGTGTGCAACCAAGATGTGTGCAAATAGCGATAAGTGCGTAAATCTTTTCTTCATCGCGGCAGATCCATACACGCTGATCATCCTTATACTTTTCCGAAACCGTCATCGGCAGAAAATCCCCGATAACTCCAGCCTTGAAGACTGTTGGTGGTTCATATAGAGTACGTGGAAACATCATACGAAGCGCACCTACTGTTGCAACCGTAATAAACCCAAAGAACGACATCCATCCGGCTGCTTGCAAGAAATTGCGGCGACCAAATGACCAAATGCCTGGATCATCCTGTGCCTTCGGCATAGGCTTTGCCATTGATTGCTTTGGCGGTTCTGCCATGTGAGCAACGGCACTGCCAGGCGCAGATGTTTTGGCGGCAATTGAGCGCAACTCCTGCGGAACATCCTTCATCGGCGGCATATTAGGTGTGCTCGTCGGGTGCGTTCCGGCTTCTTCAGGACGCGGTACTTCCAAATATGGAAGCTCTTGTAAATTTTCTGATTTGTTCGTCTCTTCAGACATATCTCTCTTTCGATAAAAAATTAGTATGTCAATCCCATTGCACGTGCTTCCTCAAGCTCATCCGAGCCGATCATCTCGATCGTTTCCCACGGGCAGTACTTAGCGCAGAGCTTACAGCCAATGCATACATCCTCGTCGATCATTACCACACCATTTACACTTGCATGAGGATTCGTAGCAAGGATATGTTCAGGTCCCGGAATGTGGTAAATGCAATCAACTGGGCAAAATTCCACACAGACATCGCATCCCGTGCAACCTTCCATATGAACGACAGCAAGGAGCTTTGATTTCTTTTTCTTTGCGGGTGCGGCTGGGGCTTCAACGAAAGCAACGGCACCATCATCTGCCACCATGGGTGCAACCGCAGTTCCGGCTACAGGTGCTCCGACGGCGCGATCGGCTCCACTAAGGAGCCACGGGGGTGTGGGACGTGACGAGTTTGTTGCTTCAGCCATTAGTTAATTTCGCTTTTACAGCCGACACAAAAACAAGCTGTAAAACCTCTTTGTTCGGGTCAAACAAAAGAACTCAGTAAAAAAGAAGATATAAAGATAAATGATATTGCCATACAACTCATTCAACTAAATTCTTCGTAATGTGGGCGCTGAGGGATTCGAACCCCCGACCTACTCGGTGTAAGCGAGTCGCTCTAAACCAGCTGAGACTAAGCGCCCTATTTTCTAAACTTATGCAAAAATACGAAGAGATTGACTCACTTTTTTAGAACACGCAAAATTGTGGAGAACCTGCGGACAATTCACCTGAGAAAACACACTTCAAAAATACCCGCATTGGACATAAAATCATAGGTGCTCACAATTTACACATATCAAGTTGAGTGGGATAAACAGGAGCAATACCCCACACCGATAGTCACTAAAACATTTATTTACAATTACTTAGACTTGACTGCCCTCTCGGTGATTGCATCGCTTGATTCGGAGCCGTCAGCATTCTTGCCATTAAGAACCATACGATAAAGATACGTCCCATTGCCAACTTCGTTGCCTTCTTCATCTCTGCCGTCCCACTCAAGTTTATTCAGTCCGACACGCTGATGGGACTTATCAAGAGTCAATGTTCTGATCTTTCTTCCCGCGACAGTGTAGATAACTGCTGTGACGTCTGCCTCTCCGTTGGACTTGAGAATGAAGGTTAAATACGTCTTCTCCTTGAACGGATTCGGATAATTCATCACGTGCTCGAAGCCATTTGTGCCGCTCACGACAAATTCATATTCTATTGTATCGGCAGTATTGCCCGAAGCATCCACTGCCTGTGCGGAAAGAGAGTATCTGCCGGGCTTTAGAATGTTCATCGGCTTAATAACAAGTTCACCCTGTAAGTCACCGGATGTGTATTTAGTAAAGGTTGTCGTAAAGTCCGGGTCATTACTTTTGCCTGTAAGATAGTATGCGGTTGCGCCATTGACAAGCATTTGGATAACTCCGGTGATCGAAGTTGAATCCGAAATTCGCACCGCACTCTTATCAGAAAGGCGTATATCTATTTCCACTTTTGACGACACATAATCCCCACTACTAATATGTGTCCTATCAAAGAGCACATCAATTTTCGGCTTTACAGTATCGCGCCCGATCGAATATGTCGATGATGAAGAATTGTTAAATGCAAGCTGTTCATTTATTGTAGCACCGGGATTTACAGTAGCACTGAGTCTTACTTCTCCCTGATATCCAGTCGTAGCAAGCGTATCCGTAAAAGACACTTGCGACCTTCCTGCAAAATTTGCAATTATCGGCTTAGCCGCAGTATCAGTCTTGCCTTTGAAGTTTCGAGTGAGCGTGATCGGGACGTTCACTCCAGGTATGCACAATATATTCTTTACGGTATAATTAGAGACAACCTTCACGCCTTCTTCAACACCTTTGTTCGGAGTAACCGTAAGGGAGTTTTCTTCGATCACAAATTCCGGTGCGGGGTCATATTCAAATGCGATCTGTTGTAATCTCGGACTCAGCGTTGTTGATTGAGAACGAGCAAAGTTCATCTCAATTGCTATGCGTGGGTATGCGATCGGATCAATATCGGAAAGGTCGCTTGATGTAGCTGCGTTCGCACTGATCGATCGGATAGGGATTAATCCCCCGCCATTACGTGGTTGTCCCAATACTTTAAAACGAAGCGAACTATCAGTTGCGACGTTGGATGCTATCCATGATAATGCCCCATAACGAGTTGCCACAGCGCAGATGGGTGTTCGAGCAGAACCACCCGAACCAGCTGTAACGATCGTGTCGAAGAGTTCGATATTGGCACCGAACTCCAGCCCGAAAACTTCTTTTGCAGAACCAGGTGCGCCGCCTTTGACCCCGATAAGTGCGTACGCTCCGTGAAATGCAAGTTTACGCAAACCTTCCGTAGAGCCAATGCTTAACATTGCATTCTTCACACTATCAGTAAAAGAAAAGTAGGGTATGACCGGCTGAAGATTTCCAAAGACGATCACTTTCCTTCCAAGAGGTATTGATGCTATCAATGAATCGAAAGATCTGATGATCGGTTGCGTTGCTATTGAATCATATAAAGGATCTGGTGCCGGGAAAGCATAGAGCGTGTTATTCTCCAAACCACTTCCGTCAACGGTTAAATATGCCACTGCAAGTCCAGCTTGAGAAAAGAATGCTAAGGGACGTGAATTCGCAATTATTTGTGAGACAGGTGATAAGTTTTTACCACTTTGGGAAAGTACATCATAAATGATCGTGTCTGTTGCAGGAATATAGAGCGCGCCATCATTTGCATCAACCTTCACACCAGATATAATTGTCTTCCCAAGTTGATCAGCAGTTGAATATGCAAATGATGACTTCCCTCCCAAACGAAGGTCGAGACTTGCAACTTGCCACGGAGATGGATTTCCACCCGATGAGATCAAACGTGAACGCCACCATATAACCCCTGATGTCGGCTTCGGAAGTGAAGTACGCGGCACAGATAGATCATAGAGAAAACCATTCACCGGATGAGTACCCAAAGATGTTGGTGGAGAGTTAAATCTGACCGTCGTATCAACCTCGATCTCTATCTGAGAAACAGTGCCAGTCTTTATCGGGACAAGTGCTGTAAAGCGAACACTATCACTACCAATATCACACATTGCCTTTGCGCCTTCAGGTGGGAAGAATGGCGTGGCGGAAAAACCATTCACTTGGAATTGCAGACTTGCTTCATTATCATTCTCTTCGGTCTCTGCAAAAAGGTTATCGTTATCTATCTTGATGCGAAGAGTATTCGCTCCAATAGCAAATGAATCAAGCGTGAAGATCGCACCAACCGTTGCATTGCTATCAAGGCGCGCAAGCGTATCAATCAACACGAGCGTTCTTCCACCTGGCTGTTCGTCGCTGATGCTTATATGAATAGGCGTTTCTGCGGAATAGCCATAGTTCGATACCTTCACTTTGGCAATAATGAATGTATCAGATACCGAGAAGACATTCTTTTGAATGCCGTCTTTATCCGTCAATACGATATCTCGTGCAACAACATTGAACTCCGGCTGAGGACGTAATACGAAGCCCATCGGCGCATCACCAAGAATGCTATTCTGTTGAAGTGAATTGTACCACCCCCATGCACCAACGCTTATGATCGGTTGCCATACCGAATTCAAAAATTTTGCTTGGGTGAATATCTGTGCCATGTTCAATTTATGCGGGCCTGTTGGCGTTGTACGGGCAATGAGAGAATCACCACGCATATAGTTGAAGATGTCATACGAAAGTCGATCTGATTCTGTTCGCCCGTCATACCCTGTTGAACCAAGTGCCATAATTACTCCGCCTTTTTCTGCACGGAGAAATCCTTCATTTACGGTAATTTGATTTCGTTCGGCAAATGCTCCTGTACGACATGAAAGTGTAATGAAGACAGGATAGAGACTTGAATTCCGGTAGTAAGATGGATCACCAAAGAATACATCAGAAGTAAAGGAAGCACCATGACCAAAAAAATATGCTATTGATTGGCCTCTACGAAATGCGGATTGGAGATCGGGCACGTGGCCCAAATCTATTCCCGAAGAAAAATCTGTTCGCTCGACAATAGAGACTTTCCCTGCAATTGGTGGGATTCCAAGTCCTCCCGCTTCAGGTAAATCTCTATAACTTTCTGCGTACTGGAGCAAGATGCCATGTTCAAAAGGATTACTCGAACCTGGCCCATCACCACCTATTGTCAAAAGAAAATTCTTATTCCATTCAGCCGGGGATTGTCCTTCATATTCCACGATCTTTTGAATGAGCTTCTCTCCTTCCAATGGACTTTCAATGGGAATACGTGTTATCACCATCTGAGGTACAAGGGTATCAAGGTTGGAGCCGGGTATTGCCCCTGTTCTTTCAAGCGTCGTAAAGATATAATCACTTGATGGAATTCCATACGGATGGATAAAGCTTCTATGATTCGTCCGATCTTCGTTACTCAGGTAAGGGTTATTCAGATTAAATTTTGGATCCCATGTGCCATCACCAAGCAACGTCACAAACCCAGGCGGTGTATCAGGATAAAAGTCATACGCATATTGAAGGAAGCGACGTATTGCCCAAGGTTCGTCCGAACCAAAGTTAAATGTATTATAGATTTCATCGGTCGTTACAACCTTTGTTCGCAAATGTGAGAAGTTCTTTCGGAAGGTCGCAAGTTTTTGTGCCTCAACGATGAATTCAGGATGAGTAATGATGATATAATCTGCTCCTCTATCAGCAGAGTTTGTATCAAGTATATCAGCCCATTGTGGCGCACCGCTTACATTCCATGCTACAACCCTGTCAGGCTTCAGGAATGACGAACTGCTTGCCGCAACGTAGCGAGGGTTGTTGAGTAATGTAGAATCAGTGACAATAAAGCTTCCACCTTGCAGGTTTGTTGTAAGAAGCCTCGCTCCATCTGAAAGATTATAGATAGAGAGCGACGATGCATCGGAAAACTCAAGCGATTGAATTTGCCCCGTTGGTTCCGTTACAAGATCATACTGTCCGAATGCAATTGCGGTATCAACGCTTGCAACGATCGGTGAAGGAAGAGCAACTGCGTAATAGTCCACATACCACTGGTCTAACCTTGCTGTGCCACTGGCATAGCGAAGCTCTATTATATTGTCTCCTGCTTTCAATAATGAAACGGGCACATCAACTTGGCGGAATGTGCTATCATAATTCGCAAACTTCACGTCTAAAATTCGTGTGCCATTGAGAGAGCATTGACATATATGATAGTTGTTTGTATCTTCTGTATTGGAAACACCACTGACAAAAAGAGAAAATCGAGCAGTTTTCCCCTGCGTATTTTGTGGAAATGCAGAAAGACGTATCGTATCAAAGATAACACTTCCTACATCTCGCATTTGCCTCCAAATAAATCGCTCGCCCGGTACCCAATCTGTTCTATGGATATTTGCAGTTTCATCACCCGTCCCATTAGCACCCGCATAATAGTCATAATCGCGCTCATGATGAAGAGTAATTGTTGCCTCACGGAGAGTCTGTGATGGTGGCGTAGTGACAGCTCTCGGGATGAAGCGAACTGGTGACGTCTGAATTTTCTGTGAATTTGTCAGCCAATATGCGTTAGAATCTGTTGTCCAATTGTAATACTCATTCTTAAACCCAGAAAGACGATTGCCGAAGAATTCTATCGCACTGATATTCCCTGAAGCAGTCGTATCGATCCATATCGGTACTTCTTTCCCTTTATTGAAAAGTCGAACATCGCGGGCAAGCCATGATGAGATAGTAAACTTTCCTCGTTCAGAAATTTCCTGCGCCGTTGCTCGGTATAATCCTGTCCTTGTGACAGCAAGTTTGATGTAGGGTGCAGTTTGATCTATCCAATCGGTCACAGACCTATCAAATGTTTTTGGTCCATTCAAACTTTGCTGAAGCTGTCCCACATTCGGCAATACAGCATGAAATGGTACCTTGAATCGCTCAATATCAGAAGGATTAGCAACCGATACTCTATGAATATCTGAAAAAAGTGGGTCGTTTGATTTCCCAGGCAAATTCATGCTCCCTCCAGTAAAACTTACACCACCTCTGAAATGCGTCTTTGCAGTGATCTTTCCTGCTTGTGCTTCATAGGTTACAAGTGGAATAGTCAACACAACCATCCGCATCGTGCGCATCGTAAATTGCTCAGAGAGCTTCGGTGCAAATGATGAAGCTGATGTATAAAGAAAAGGATCATAGACGATCTCCGTTACAGAATCGTTAATATCTTTCGGGCAAGGTACGAGAAAGGTGTTTGAATAGCTGGTCTCATCAACATTATCAAGGACGAGAGATAGGTCCTTCACTCCGAGAGGAATCGCGATCGGGATAACGATACATGGAATATCCGGCGCACCAGCTTTCCCAGACCCAGTGACGCTAATTGCGCTTGGTAATGCTTTCGCGTTGAGTTTCTGCCATTCAATAATGGAAAAGGCTTTACCATTTGCATTTCGAATATTTTTTACATCTACTGGTTGAAATGAGGGATTCCCGAGATCAATGTCGAAAAGAATTTTTGTGGTGCCGTTTGTGCTTGTCGTTTTCGGGATAAATGATGGCTTAATAAAAGGCGTGAAAACCTTCACATTCACCTTAGGAGAAAGCGGTTTTACAAGCGAAGTATTCCCTGACGGAATGGCGCGGCGATTCTGTCCGTTGCTTAAGGAGGCAACGAGAAGAATTACGAGGATAAAGAATATCTGCTTTGAGCTACAATTCATTCCGTTTTATCTCTTTCTCTCAGTCACAAGAATAGCTTTCGGCTACCTTCTATATAGAATATCTATTGAGTAGAACCCCATTCCGAGAGGAAAAATTAAGAAGGCATAGGTTTTTGCCCACTGTTACATGCGTGTGGCTTTTCCCTTTTTTGACTTTGTTTTCGATGATGGAGGAGGTGCAAGAGGATAATCCGCTTCGATCTCGCCCTTTTTCATCTTACTAAGTTTATTTTTGAGGAATGACAATTTGAAGGCACTCAGATAATCTATAAAATACTTCCCATGCAAATGGTCTATCTCATGTTGCATCACGCGTGCAAGGATCTTGTCCCCCTCCATCTCCACTTCTTTGAAATAACGATCCAAGAATTTCACCCCGACCTCCGATGGACGCACCACATCCTCGCGGATACCCGGCACACTCAAGCACCCCTCCTCAAAGACCGACTCGCCATGCGAACCAATAATGACAGGGTTGATAAGCACGAGAGGTTCTGTATCTTCAAAGTCATCAAAATCCGAAACATCAATTACGGTAAGAGCGAGCGATTTGCCTATCTGATTCGCGGCAAGCCCAATGCCATTAGCATTATGCATGGTTTCCATCATATCGTCAATGAGGTGTTGAAGCTCGCCCGTGTCCTCTTTGATCTTCGCGGTTTCTTTGCGCAAAACAGGATGATCGAACGTATATATTGGTAGTAATGACATTGAATGATCTATTCTCAAAAATGCTCTCGAAAATTCTCTTTTTTATTTTAGCAACATTAAAAGGAGACTTCGCTGTTGAGAGTTCCAAATAATGATCTCAAACTACTATCTCATAGCTGCCGCAACCCGACAAATCGCGGTCGAATGCTCTGGTGCGTTTTTTCAACGTGCCTTTTCGTTGCAATCGGATGAGCTTCGTATAGAACTCTCGAACGAAGCGATCATCGTTGCCATCATGAAGCCGGCTCATTGCGCACTCTATCTTGACAAACGGAATTCCTCGACCCCGAAACGCAATCTCCAATACTTCTTCGAGCAAGTAGAAGGTCATTCATTGAATGAGGTAACGATCGAAACTGACGATAAGCTCATTCATCTTCAATTCGGCGACTTTACCCTTGATCTCCGCTTTTTCAATTCACCAAATGCTTTGCTTCGAAAAGGTGATGAGGTTATCTCAACATTCAAGAAGGAAGTAAGCCGCGAAGCTCCGATTCGCAAAGATAAGGCATTACTAGCATTGCAAGACTATGTCAAGGAACGTCTGCCAATGCTTGGCAAGTATCTTGAAGAGGAATTCTTCGCACGGTATGACCTCGCGAAAGATACAACAGAGTTCGAAAAGAATCTCATTAATGTTAAGTGCAAGGAATATGATGTATTGCTCAAGTCATTTAGGACATCATATACGTATATAATCTCAGGCAAGGAGGTTTTATCGCCGATAGAGCTCTATCATCTTTCGCAAAAGCCGGAGAAGACCTTTACCGATATATCAGAAGGTATCTTCCATATTCTCCGCACCCGAGACCAGAAAGATCGTCTGCTCCAATCCAAAGAGAGTGTACGGACAAATCTCCTTCGTGCCATCACAAACACGGATAAGCACATAGAAGAAATATCAAAGAGCCTCACGAATATGTCCCGCGCCGAACGACATTCAGCAACGGGTACTGCCCTTCTCTCCGAGGCACATAACATCCCGATCGGCGCGGAGGAGATTGAACTAGAAGTGCTCGGTGAAATACGAAGCATACCTCTCGACTCATCCAAATCGATCTATCAAAATGCCGAGTTCTATTTCGAGAAGGCACGTTCATCGAAGAATGTAAAAAAAGAACTTGAAGAAAGGCTACCCTCGATTGAAAGAAAGAAAATTACTCTTGCTTCTTTCATGACGAGACTTGATGTCCTCTCTTCGCCAAGTGATATTGATGCACTGAAGAAAGAGATGGTCTCAAGAGGCATGAATATCTTTGCCGACTCCGAAGAACGCGCAGAGCTTGACCCACTTTCCAAGTTCAAACGATTCATTCTCCCGGGTGGATACTTTGTGCTTGTCGGTAAAAATGCAAAGCAGAATGATGACCTGACCTTGCATGTTGCCAAAAAAGAGGACATCTGGTTTCATGCGCGTCATGTGCCTGGGTCGCACGTTATATTGCAAACTGCTAAACATAAGGACATCCCAAACGAGATAATTGAGATGACTGCAGCAATCGCTGCGTATTTTAGCGACGCAAAATCCCAGAAACATGCACCCGTGGCATATACGAGACGGAAGTATGTTCGCAAGCCACGAGGAGCGGCCCCGGGAGCAGTGCATATCGAAAAAGAAGAAGTTGTAATTGTAACACCACAAATTCCTGAGAACAATGAGTGAAAAAACATATATCGGTTTTGATGGCGGCGGATCAAATAGCCGTTTCATTATTCAACATGGCGATGCCCAGCCGGAGATCGTTGCACACGAAGAGTCTTTGAAATATTCCGACATGGGAATTGACGCTTCCTCTGAGAGATTTGTAAAGCTTCTTACGCCATCATTACCAGCGGATTCCAACGACCTCAATATCGTCATCTCTCTTTCGGGAGCGGGCGATGAGATCGAACAGGCAGAATATGAATCGGCAATTCGTAACGCTCTTCCTGGATTTTCACTTAATATTCATGTTGAAAGCGATTCATCATTCTCGCTGAAGGCTGCATATCCAGAAGAATCCGATAGCGGGCTGCTGACTATTTCGGGCACGGGCAGCGTCCACCTCGCCAAACAGGGAGATGGCTCCATTACGAAGATCGGTGGTTGGGGAAGATTGCTCGGTGATGAAGGAAGTGGCTACTGGCTTGGATTGCAAGCATTGAAGCATTATACCCGCGCTACAGACGGTATAGAGCCAGTCGGTGTTCTCGCCGAAAATATTGCCGCGGTCATTGATGCAGAATGTAATGGGGATAGGTCCGTCATGCGGAGAATGCTCTATGCTAACGAGATGAGTCCGGCAGATTTTACCACCCTCGTCATTGAATGTGCATCAAGCGATGATATTGCAAGGGATATGATCTCCGATGCAGCACTGAGCCTCGCGCAAGATATCCGTTTTTTATGGGATATGGTTGGTGAAAATTGCAACGACATCATCACAATGCATGGTAAAATGTTTTCCAACAGCCTCTATAGAACCATCCTTGTCGAGAACATCAACGACCTCAAACTCGATATGCACGAACTCAGCACCGAAAATATTTTACACTATGCTCTCGATATGGCAAGAGACATGAACTGAATCAATATTTCGGACGCTGATACGTCGTCTCATCGCCGGGAGATAGGTCATGTCTGACGGTAATGCGCTCGTCAAAGACGAAACATTCACCCTCAAAAAGACTTTCTTCTTTGGGTATTTCTTCGAGATACTTCAAGATGCCGCCTTGCAAATGATAGACCTCCTTGAAGCCTTGCTCAAGCATGAAACTTGTTGCCTTCTCGCAGCGAATGCCCCCTGTACAGAACATTGCTATTTTCTTGTCACGGGCATTTTGTAATTCTTCCTCCACAAATTTCGGGAAATGCCTAAATACGGACGTTTTGGGGTCGATCGCATTCTTGAACGTACCAAAGCCCACCTCAAAGCTATTGCGCGTATCAACAATGATAACGTCAGGGTCACTGATGAGCGCGTTCCAATCTTGAGGCTTGACGTATGTACCGACCTTTTTATTTGGGTCAACTCCCTCAACGCCGAGACCAACTATCTCTCGCTTAAGCCTCACCTTCATCTTATCGAAGGGCTGAAACTCTGCGTATGATTCTTTATATTGAAACCCCGAAAGACGCGGATCGCTACTCAGATGAGCAACAAAATGGTCTATTGATTCACGAGTGCCAGCAATAGTCGCATTGATACCTTCGGAGGCAAGAAGTATGGTGCCGAGAATGCCCTGTTCCTTGCAGTAAACCAACAAGGATTCCCGCAACACTTGATAATCATCCAGCGGCGCGAACTTGTAAAATGCGATTATTACGAAAAGGTTATCCATCGAAAAGAACAATTTACAAAATATATCGGCTCAGATCACGGTTACGCACGATCTTCATTAATTTTTCTTCTACCATCTCTGCACCGATCATCAGATGGGTATCGGTGATCACATCGGGCACATCGAAGAGAATTTGTTGTAAAAGCGTCGTAAGTATCGTATGCAATCTCCGTGCGCCAATATTCTCTACTGATTCGTTTACCTCAAAGGCGATGCGTGCTATGGCAACGATCGCTTCTTGCGAGAAGTCTACTTCAACGCCCTCTGTAGCCATGAGAGCAACGTACTGCTTGAGTAGTGCATTCTCAGGCTGTGTCAATATTTTCACAAAATCATCTTCGGTCAGGCTTTCAAGTTCGACACGAATCGGGAAACGCCCTTGTAGTTCAGGAATAAGATCACTCGGTTTCGATACGTGGAATGCGCCAGAGGCGATAAATAAGATATGATCACTCTTGACTGGACCATGGCGAGTACCGATCGTTGAGCCTTCGACGATCGGGAGAAGATCACGTTGAACGCCTTCACGTGAAACGTCAGGTCCCCCGCCATCTTTGCTCTTCCCCGCTACTTTGTCTATCTCATCAATGAAGATGATCCCCGTATTCTCGCATCGCGCAATCGCTTCCTTTGTAACAGCTTCCTGATCTATCAATTTTGCAGCTTCTTCTTGCGAGAAAAGAATTCGCGCTTCTTTGACGGTAACTCGACGAGTCTTCGTCTTCTTCGGCATAACGTTACTCAGCGCATCGGAAAGATTTTGCGCAATATCATCCATTCCCGAACCGGGACCAAAAGGGCCCATGATCTGCATCGAAGCGATAGGCGGAAGTTGTTGTACTTCGATCTCTAGCTCTTTCTCATCAAGTTCGCCTTTTTTCAACTTTGTCTTGAACCGAGAACGAGTTCGCGAATTTGCTGCACTTTCCTTCTTCTCTTCTTCGCTTTCATCATTGCCATTGGGTTGTGGGATACTCATCCCTGGAAAGATAAAGCCGACATTCGACATTTTCTTATCTTCCATCGGTGGAACGAGAAAATCGAGAATGCGCTCCTCAGCAAGCTCTTTTGCTTTTTCTTCGACACGCTTCATCATCTCCGAACGTACCATGTTTACAGCAAGATCAACAAGATCGCGCACCATGGACTCAACATCACGCCCCACATAACCGACTTCAGTATATTTTGTTGCTTCGACTTTCACAAACGGCGCACCTGAGAGCTTCGCAAGCCTACGTGCGATCTCCGTCTTGCCGACACCTGTTGGCCCAATGAGAATGATGTTGTTGGGCATGATCTCATCACGCATTGCACTTGCAACGTTCAACCTGCGCCAACGATTACGCAATGCGATAGCTACTGACCGTTTCGCATTGTGTTGACCGATGATATATTTATCAAGTTCTCGGACGATCTCATGTGGAG
>JBKJHR010000121.1:0-16857 GCA_046598695.1 Kapaibacterium sp. (SeqCode) | reverse complement strand
CCTTCTTGTTTGGAGTGACGGAATAAAAGATCTTTGGCAAAAGAAGAAATATATTCTGCGGATGATACTCCCATATATACTGATCGCCGCATTATTCTTTTTCATTCGTTCAAGGTACACCATCCCTTTGAGTGAGATGCAACCTCTGACTGCGGAGGGGAGCCATTCGATCATTGCCTTTGCAAAGAATGCTATGTATAGCATCGGGTATGTGCTCTTGCCAGTTGACTTTCAAACAGCCTCGGTCATTATCAATCGATATGCCATATACGGCTATCTCGGAGGAAGCATATTCTTCCTTCTCGTAGCTTTCTATATAGTAAAGAATCGGAAATTGCTTTCACCGCTTTTATTCAAACCTACAATACTGACTATTACAACCGGCATTGTTGCATTCCAGTCGTTCGAACGCTGGAGAATCTATTTTCCGTCAGTTGGTGTACTTACGATCATTGCTGTTTTGTTAACAGCACTATGGAATTCAGGGAAAGACAATACACGTATTAAAGTTACGATAGTTATAGTACTTGTTGCGCTCTCGTCATTTCATATCTATCAATCTGTACGCTCACAAGAGGTATGGGCACAAGCATCAGCAATACTTTACGATGGAGAAAAGGATATTCAAGATATTCTTGCAGCACATACCGAGCGCCCGATCACACTTTATTTTATTACCTGCCCCATCAAAATTGGTGGCGCAGGTGTGATGCAGCTAGGAAGAAATTATATGGTTCTCAGAGATGAATCTGTTATGTTAAATCTCTCAGAGCTACAAACAGGAAGTTTAGCTTCGGTAAAAGGGAAAGTCAAGATCGGCACGTCACTCGATATCTATGCCCTCAACCCAGAGAAAGGTTTTCATAGTCTTTCTCTTTCAAAAAAGAGTGAGCATATTTACCAAGTGAGCTGTGACCCGAATGAGATCGGTATTGGCGTGAATACTGAAATGACGGATGGCGTGGCGCGAAGGGATAGGGTGTTCAAGATCAGCGATGTATTGAAGACAGACGTTGGTGAAGTCACTATCGTCAAAGCAGCAGGGTCATTCGCATCTGAAGTACAAATTCATATCATTGATACTACAGGACTTCCCATATATTTTGATGGAAAACATTTCAAAGTCCTTGAATAAATAAACGAGGCTGATCAGTATTTATAAAACCCTTGTCCGCTCTTCTTACCAAGCATTCCTGCCGCGACCATCTTCTTTAAGAGTGGACTTGGGCGATACTTCGAATCACCGAGTCCGTCATGCAGAACGTTCATAATAGCAAGACAAACGTCAAGCCCGATAAAGTCTGCAAGAGCAAGCGGACCCATCGGATGCGCCATCCCGAGCTTCATTACCGTATCAATATCCTCTGCCTTTGCCACACCTTCCATTATGCAATATATCGCTTCATTTATCATCGGCATCAAGATGCGATTCGATACGAAGCCAGGATAATCATTCACTTCAACAGGAGACTTACCAAGTTTCTCTGAAAGCTCTTTGACAGTAGCATAGACATCATCGGTCGTCTTGATCCCACGAATGATCTCGACGAGTTTCATCACTGGCACGGGGTTAAAGAAGTGCATTCCGATCACGCGTTCAGCCCTGCCTGTCGTCGCTGCAAGTTCGGTAACAGAGATCGAACTTGTGTTCGTAGCAAGGATAACTCCCTCACGTGCATTACTATCAAGCGTTGCAAATATCTTCTTCTTAAGTTCGTAATTTTCAGTAGCGGCTTCGATGATGAAATCTGAGGCTTTTGCCGCATCTTCAAGGTTCGTAGAAGTAGCGACACGCGATGATGTCGCGGAGGCATCTGCTTCGGTCAACGTCCCCTTCTTCACTTGACGGGCAAGATTCCCCTTTATCGTCTCGACTGCGCGATCCAAGAATTCCTGCTTTACATCCACAAGCGTTACATCATATCCGCTTTGTGCGAAGATATGTGCGATACCATTTCCCATCGTACCTGCACCAATAACTGTTACTTTTTGAATTGACATTTTTATTAAAAGAAAAAACGGAACACGGATGAAACGGATTTTCGCGGATTAGAGTCTTTCGACGATAATAGAAGTTGCCTCACCGCCCCCAATGCAGATAGATGCAAGTCCGATTTTCTTATCAGCGCGCTTGAGTGCATTAAGTAAATTAATAATAATACGCGTACCGCTCGCACCGATCGGGTGACCAAGTGCGATCGCTCCGCCCATAACATTTATCTTCTCACGCGGAATACCGAGATGCTTTTCTGCCGCCATTGGCACAACTGCAAAGGCTTCGTTGATCTCGAATAGATCAATATCGGAAAGCTTCATTCCCGCTTTTTGCAGAACGATCTCAATAGAATAGATCGGTGCTGTTGTGAAGTACTCAGGCTGATGTGCATAGCTTGAGTATGCAACGATCTTCGCCGTAGCTGTCAAGCCTTTCGCTTTTGCATTCTCTTCGCTTGTAAGTACTATCGCTGCTGCTCCATCATTAACAGGGCTTGCATTCGCAGGTGTGATCGTGCCGTTCTTATCAAATGAAGGCTTTAATGTCGGTATCTTTTCGTATTTTACCTTCCGAGGCTGTTCATCTTCACTTACAACAATGCTTTCTTTCCCCTTCGGGACAGTAACAGGAATAATATCCTCAACAAAATATCCTTTATCCATTGCCTCATTCGCAAGCTTGAAGCTACGGATCGCAAATTCATCCTGTTGTTCGCGAGTGAGAGTGAAATCCCTTGCACAAAGCTCGCCGCAATTACCCATGTGCATATTGTTGTAAGGGTCCCAAAGTCCATCATGGATCATCGAATCAACGAGTATTCCATTGCCCATTCTATATCCTGCACGCGCTTTCGGAAGGATATAAGGAGCATTCGACATAGACTCCATGCCGCCCGCAACGACGATAGTGTTATCTCCTGTCATGATCGTCTGCGCACCCATGATAACCGTCTTCATTCCCGAGCCGCAGACCTTATTAACGGTATTTGCCGGCACACTGTTTGGGATTCCTGCGCCGATAGAAGCCTGACGCGCCGGAGCCTGCCCTACACCACCCGTGAGCACATTGCCCATAAAGACTTCGTTTACTTCTTCGGGCTTTACACCTGACTTTTCGAGCGCAGCCTTAATAGCCGCAGAGCCAAGCTGTGGGGCAGTAAGTTCTGCGAGAGCACCGGAGAAAGCCCCGACTGGGGTACGAGCACTGGAAAGGATAACAGGTTGATTCATACTTGTACAAATAATTTAAGTGCGCTGTAAACAACATCACGGTTCATTTCGTCCCTAAGGCAGTCGGAAGGTTTTATTAGAGAAAAGCGGCGTCAAATACATTTTGGAATGCCTTCTGATACGATTTCTTTACTTCAGCAATATCCATATCATTATCAAGTATTTTTTTCATACTCGTTACCTTCTTATCTGCAATTCCGCACGGGATGATATAGTCGAAATAGGAGAGATCAGTATTTACATTCAGAGCAAAACCGTGCATCGTACACCAACGAGAAACTTTCACGCCAATGGCGCATATCTTTTCATCTCCATCGCCGAGCTTTACCCATACCCCCGTCCTTCCTGCAATACGATACCCTTCAATGGCAAAATCCTTCAAGGTCAGAATAATACTCTCTTCGATACTACGCAAAAACCACCCGAGGTCTTCTTTGAAATGAGCAAGATTGAGAAGAGGATATCCGACAAGTTGCCCCGGACCATGAAACGTCACGTCCCCGCCACGCTCGATCTCGAACTTCTCTGCACCTATTTTTTGAAGTTCATCATCGCGGAAAAGGACATTCGTTACATCGGTCGCTCTGCCAAGAGTATAGACGTTCGGATGCTCACAAAGGATGAGAGTATCGGGAGCTGTATCCCCCAAAAGACCAGCAAATATGCCCTTCTGCATCTCCCAAACCGCTTTATAGGGAGTGATAAGTAATGATATGTAGTTGACTTTTTTCTCCATGATTTCCTATTCCGAGGACGATAAACACCACAACAGCATAGTTAGTGTATCTTAAAACTCAAGCATTGAACGGAGCAAGTTCTTATTTTCTTCTTCTCATTCTTCTACCGTATTCCCCTGAACTCCCCTCTATGGGCATTTTCTGTCGTAAATTTGAAGAATTCTATTCATGCATAATTTTCTATGGCAACGCAACACAAAAAGGGACAGCACGATAAGACGACAAAAACACTCTCGGAGATGCGCACGCATTCTGCTCCGCAAGGGATAGATAACATTATTCCCGTAAAAGCGCGGACCCCGCTTGCGATCATTCTTATCGCTCTTTCTCTGCTGGTATTCTTTGGTAAGGTTCTTAGCTCGGAGAAGACGTTCAACGCAGGCGATAATATCGCAAGCGAAAGCATCCTCCCCTATCTCAATGCTGCGCAAGCCGCAGGGCAGGCTGTGCCGCAATGGATACCGAATATCTTCTGCGGTATGCCATCGTATGCCTCGCTCCTCTCGACAGGTGATAGAACCTACGACGTTCTCTATCACAGCTTCAATATCATTCGTAACGGAGCTAAGGCGTTAGGTGGCGGCAGCGACGGAATGTTCATGCTCTTCCACTACTTCATTTTCGGTCTCGGAATGTACCTTTTCCTGCGGCTGACGCGGAATACGTCGCATCTGGTTTCGCTTTTCGGTGCTGTCGCCGCTATGTTCTCGACGTGGATACTGACATACGCCATGATCGGGCATAATACGAAGGTCTTTTCTATCATGTGTTTCCCGTATATCCTGCTCTGTTTGGAGAAGTTGCGCTCAGGGGAGTTGAAGTGGTATACAATGCTCATGTGGAGCACACTTCTTGGCGTTGCTATCCATTTCCTTCTCGAAGCCACGCACGTGCAGATGACATTCTATATGATGCTCACAGTGGCGATCTATTTCGTCACATGGCTTGTCAGCGATATTTTCAGCAAAAAGAATCTCATGCCTGTTCTGCGTGTCGGACTGATCACGGTGCTGATGGCAGGGCTTGCCTTTGCCATGAGCGCGGATAGATATATGGCGACGTTGTCGTACGATCCATACTCGATTCGCGGTGCTTCGCCTTTGGTAGAGCGTCAGAAAGATGGCGATGCAACGAATAAACTTTCCGATGTAAATAAAAAAGCTGGACTTGATTGGGAATATGCAACAAGCTATTCGTTCTCACCGAGTGAGATGGTGACATTCATTATTCCAGGTTGGTACGGATTCGGAAAATTACCATACAGCGGACCAGAAGTCGGCGGACAAGAGACAAGCGTCCCGACATATTGGGGACAAAGCCTCGGCACCGATGCTGCGAATTATACAGGTATCATCGTCTTCTTCCTCGCACTCATCGGCATATTTGCTCTATGGAAGAAAGATCGCCTCATTGCACCACTCGCTCTGACAAGTCTCTTCGGATTGCTACTTTCTTTCGGAAGCACAATGCCATTGCTCTATAGACCGATGTTCGAGTTCTTCCCCGTCTTCAATAAATTTCGCGCACCGATGATGGCACTGATAATGATGCAGTTGTCATTCCCGATCATTGCGGCTCTGACATTGGAGAAGATCCTCACCATTGGTGGCAATACTGATGAGAAAGCGTTGAAGAAAAGGCTCACGAAGTATTCAACGTATGCAATGTATACAACCGCAGGGCTATTCGTTATCTTCCTTGCAGGACGTAGTGCATTAGAGAGCACACTGCGTTCAGGTCTTGCAGCAAGCGGTAAGCAAGTAGCGCAGTATCCTGATGGCATCAAGGACTTGGCAATATCAGCAGGGTTGAATGATGCTGTCGTCTGTATGCTCATTGCATCGATCGCCTTCGCACTTCTTTCTTTCTATCTAAAAGGAAAGAAGTTGAGTCCTTCGCTCATCGTCGTTGGCATACTCATTCTTACATTCGTCGATCAATGGCGAGTTGGCGCTCGCCCATTCGAGACGACAACAAAAAGCGATCAGCAGCAAGCCTTCCGCGAACATGACTACGTGAATTTTATCAAACAAGATAAGTCACTCTATCGTATTCTTGATCTGAATGAGCCAACCTCCAACGTCCCCGCATCATGGATGACGCAGACCATCGCAGGCTACCACGCCGCAAAGGTCAGACGTTTTCAGGATCTTGTGGATGTTACAGGTAATTCCGGTGGTGGTGTGATATTCAATCCATTTATATGGAGCTTGCTCAATACAAAATATATTATCGCAAACGGTGCGATCGATTCTGTACAAGGCAGAATGTCTCCAGCATTCATCTCAAAAGAGCCACAACAAGGACGCGATGGCAAACCTGTTCAAACGATCGTATGGCAGAATAACGCTGTATTGCCCCGTGCATTCTTCGTCAATCGCTATGAAATAAAACAACCACTTCCGATGCTCGAAGCAATGCGTGATGGGAAGTACGATCCACGTGATGTTATCTTCTTCGATGAGCAGCCAAAAGATATTGGCTCTCCTGCTTCGACACCAATTGACGTAAGTGAAACGATCAATATCACAAAATACGAGAACGAACATATTGAAATGAAGACGAAAACATCAGCCGAGCGTCTCGTCTTTTTCAGCGACACATGGTATCCAAATTGGCAACTGACAATTGATGGCAAACCCACATCATTCTATCGCGCTGATTACGCATTCCGCGCATTCAAGGTCCCTGCAGGAGATCATAGTGTTGTTTGGGAATATCACGATCAAGCCTACGAAACAGGCAGAGGCATTTCGCTTGGCGCGAATATCATCGCACTCATTGGGCTTGTTATTGGGATAGGTATGAGCGTACGGAAGAAGCCCGAAGAGATTTCTGCTGAAGAGGAAACTTCGGTCTCTTAACTTGCTCTCACTGCACCAACAGTTATAACTTTCGTACTTCCCGCTTCAAGGCGGGAAGTTCTATTTTGTGCTATTGATCTGCTCTCTAGAGGTTCATACGCTTTGACTCTCCACTTACTGCCGATCAGGTCACTTTGTAAGGCAATGTTATGCGTCGGTTCGGAAAGTGCATCGCAGAGCTTCCATAATCGTTTTGCCTTGGCATTTTCCGACATAGAGATAATGATCTGGCTATGCTCATTGCGCAGAAGCGACGTTGTACGCTGTAATAACTTTTCAGCCTCTTCTATGGGGAGGTAATAGAGAACTTCTGTGAGAAATACGACATCATATTTCTTTTCGGTCGAGAATTCTTGTACGTCGCAGACATCAAATGAATGGTCACTTGAAGAACCGAACGTCTCACGCGCTTGAGAAATAGCATTCTGAGAGATATCTATCCCATGATACTCGATACCGAGATGATTGAGGAAGCCATACGTTGTGCCAGTGCCGCATCCAATATCAAGGATGCTCCGCACTGCGGGGCGCATATCGGTTATCATTCCTGCGATGACGTAATGGCGAGCACGTTGATCGGTACAATCAAGTTTGTCGCCATAACTACGATAATACATCTTATCCCAACGTGAGGAGTCATTGGAGATGTATTTATTCCATACATTGGCTAAACCATTTGATATTGTATTTCCTAATTGTTCAAGACCCATATTTTCTCGTATCGTAAGTATGTTCATTGTATAACAAGGACAAATTTACGACTTCGAGAATACATGGTGATTATGAACATTACGCAATCATCACTACACTGTTCTTTGCAAGTGAACTTACGTCCGATGCACGACAGCCGCACTTGCTTGGGATGTTGGCAATAACACCATCTCCGCTACTTGCACATTTGCTGGGCGTGACGTTGACCACACAACTGCATCTGCAACGTCTTCGGGAGATAAAACAGTTATGCCTGTATATACTTTCTTTGCCTTCTCGGCATCACCATGAAAACGAACGATAGAAAACTCGGTCTCGACAAGACCGGGATCTATCGTTGTCACTCTGAGTGGCGTATCAACGAGATCCATTCGCAAGCCTTTGGTGATCGCATCAACTGCATGTTTCGATGCACAATAGACATTTCCTTTCGGATAGACTTCATGTCCTGCAATGGAGCCGATATTGACGATATGCCCCTTGCCACGTGCAACCATCTTGGGCACTATCTCACGAGTGATATAGAGCAATCCCTTTACATTCGTATCTATCATTTCGTCCCAATCTTCGATCAGTCCTTCTTGCAATTTATCAAGTCCTCGTGATAACCCAGCATTATTAACGAGTATGTTGATCTCTTTCCAATCATTAGGAAGTTGGGAAATGATGCGTGCGACCATATTCGCATCGCGTACATCCAATTGGAATATATGGACGCGAATGTCGGGATAGACCTTTTCAAGGTCAGCCTTGAATTCCGTGAGGCGATCCACTCGACGGGCGCAGAGGAGTAGGTTAGCCCCAGCAGCAGCAAATGCCTTCGCACAAGCCATCCCGATACCGCTTGAGGCACCAGTGATGAAAACGGTTTGACTTTTAAGTATTTTCATAGTACAAATTTACGGAATATATGAAGACAGAAAATGAACATTGGTTTTGTTGTATTTTTGTAAGGCGTTATATATACAAAGATACACATGGCAAAGCAATACTGGCTTTTGAAATCCGAACCAACATCCTATTCACTCGACGACCTCAAACGCGATGGCTCGACCGATTGGGGCGGAGTGCGCAATTATACCGCTCGCAATTTTATGCGCGACACGATGAAAAAAGGCGATCTCGCTTTTTTCTATCATTCAAGCTGTGAGATTCCTGGCGTCTATGGTATTGCCGAGATCACATCTGACGGTCATCCCGACCCAACAGCGACCGATGAGAACGATCATCATTACGATCCAAAATCATCATCCGCAAGTCCTATTTGGTACTCATGTACGATCAAGTATAAGAAAAGCTTGAAAGTGCCTGTAACGCTCACCGAGATAAAGAAAACGAAAGAGTTGGCAAATATGGCTCTTATTCGCCTAAGCAGACTTTCGGTATCACCTGTCACGGAAGATGAGTGGGAAGTGATCATGAAAAAAGCAACATAAAAGCAGGTGTCTGGAAGCAAAATTTTCCCTCCCCCCATATTAAACCTTCTGACTATTGTTGTCTCTATGTTATATAGTTTTGAGGTATTTTTCATCACTACAACCAATAACGACTATGGACAGACGTAAATTTCTTGGCGGAACAGGCGCGGCGATAGCCGTCGGTGCCGCCAACCTCAGCCCACTCAAAGCACTTGCAGAATCATCGAATCGTGAGATTCCCGGATACGGAAGATCGCAAGAAGCTGACCCACAACCACTTCAAACCCAATCAAACGACCTCACACCCTATACAGGAGCATGGACAGATGCTACGCTCATGCACCTGCTTCGTCGCGCAATGATGGGTGTCCCATATAGCCAATTCGTTGCAGCAAAGGGTCTTGGTTCGATGAATGCAGTCGTTGCAAAGTTACTCGCAGATACCCCTGCTCCTGCAAAACCAGGTACGTGGGTTGACACGATCTATAATACAACCAATAAAACCTTTAATTATAGTACCGACCCCGGAGAATACGTTAAAGCCCAGAACGTTCTTCGGCTCAATCGAATGCTCACCACCGAAATGGAGAATTGGTGGTTGGATCTCATGTTGAAAGAAAATCTCTCTATCCGTGAAAAGATGACGCTCATGTGGAGCAATCATTTCGTCATCGGCACTGATGCTGTCAAAGCACCTCCTTATCCCTATACCTATAATGTGATGCTTCGTCGTAACGTCTTGGGAAACCTCAAAACGTTCGTCTATGAGATGTCCATTGATCCGGGGATGCTGATCTATTTGAACGGTAATCAGAATACCTATCAGATCAAGAATAACCGAACGATCAATAACGTCAACGAAAACTTCGGTCGTGAATTGATGGAGCTATTCACTCTCGGACTCTACGATCCAAAGACGGGTGAGCCAAATTATACTGAAACAGACATCCAACAAGCAGCAAAAGCATTAAGTGGATGGCAGCCAACACAAACTGCACCATTTGTGGGCAAGTTTAACAATCTTCTTCATAACAACGAGCAGAAGACATTCTTCGGGCAAACAGGAAACTTCGGGTTACAGGAAATTCTAGATATTATTTTCGCGAAAGGAAGTGGGTATAACGTTGCTTATTATATCTGTCAGAAGATATATATGAACTTCGTTTATTACGTCCCTAACCCGACGGTCGTTGATGCAATGGCGAATAAACTCATTGCTTCGAATTGGGAGATAAAATCTGTCATGGACGCATTGCTCAAGAGCGCACACTTCTATGATGTGAACGTCCCCGGAGCACAACTGAAAAGCCCAGTCGAACTGGCGTGCAGTCTTTTCCGCGAGTTTAATATTACACTTCCTGCCTTTGATGGTACAGAGCCACCTGATTCAGGAAAACGAGATGCGAAAGAGCTCGTTGTCTTCACCGACCCAAATCCATCACATTCATATATCTCAACTTTTGTCGGCTTTTCGTTGGGACAAGAATTACTCAACCCACCAAATGTAAAAGGTTGGAATGGCGGACATTCTTGGGTCAACACTGGTACCCTACCGACGAGAAAAGGTGTTGGAGCATTGTTAGTTTACTATCCGAATTACTACAACGGAAATGCTCCGCGAGCAAAGGGTGTGAAATTCACATTCGACCCAATGGCATGGGCGAAAGAAATTCCGAATGCCGATTCGCTGAAATCAGGCGAGATCAGCAATGCCCTTGCCGATGCAGTTCTTTCTTTCGATCTCGGACCGATAGAAAGCGAACTCATCAGGCAAGTCATTTCTGGTGGAGTGCCGGAAGTAGATTTCTATCTTGATAACGGCAAGATCGCAACGATGGCACAAGTACTTGTCACCTTACCTGAATTCCAATTAGTCTAACACCTCACTTCTATTAACGAAAGGACACGACCATGAAACGTAGAGATTTTCTAAAAAAAGGAATACAAGTAGGTGTTGCGGCGAACGCACTTCCGATCATGCTTGGCGGATTGCCGATGAACGCTCTCGGACGTTCACCACTTCGCTCGATGTTGGCGCAGAGCGTCACAAATAATGACAAAATTCTTGTCATCATTCAACTGCAAGGTGGAAACGACGGACTCAATTGCGTCGTGCCTTACACAGACCCGAACTACATCGCCGGACGACCAAACTTAGGTTACGACAAAACGAAAGATAGCTTACTTGTTCTTCCCGACCATGATACTCTCGCTCTGACAAAGGAAATGAGTGGAATGCATGACCTCTATAAGAGCGGAAAGATGGTATTGCTCCAAAATGTTGGTTATGCAAATCCTGATCTTTCTCACTTCAGAGGGACAGATATTTGGCATACATCTACTGACAGCAATGTCTTCGCAAATACAGGCTGGGTAGGAAGGTTTTTGAATCAACTCGAACCTGATTATCCAAATGTTGATCTGACGTTAGAAAAGTATAAATACCCGCTTGCATTGCAATTCGGCAATGCCTTGACGAACATGTTCTTTGCAAAGACGGGTGGCATGGGTATCGTACTTAATACGTTACCTGATACGAGCAATCCATCAACGCATTACTATGATGCGATCCCGAATAATCCGACGATTCCCTATCAAGAACTTGCGTATGTAAGGACGATCGAAAAGGAAACGGAAATTTATACAGATACGATTGCTAACCGTTCTGTACAGACAAACAAGGTTACCTATCCAACAGGTGGAAGCAAACTTGCAAGCCAACTTGCCGGCGTTGCACAGATGATCGCAAGTGGTTTTACAACGAAAGTCTATCTCGTGACGATCGGAAGTTTTGATACGCATAGCAATCAAAGCACCGATCAGCCTGCACTTCTCGGCGACCTCTCTGCATCCATCAAAGCATTTCAAGATGATATTGAAGCATTTGGTTTTGCTGATCGCATTGCGATGATGACATATTCCGAATTCGGACGTCGCCCGATCGAAAATGGTGGTGGAACAGATCACGGCACTGCAGCTCCACATTTTGTTGTCAGCACACAGGTCATTAATCCGGGTGTAAGAGGACATGATCCTAAAGTTGGAGCAAGTGATCTCATCAACAACAACCTCGTTTATGAATCACAGCATGACTTCCGCAATGTCTATGCTACGATGATCTACGAATGGTTGCTTGGCGGCGATAATGCAGATAAGAACTCTCTCATTTCAGATGTTCTCGGTGCAGCAGATGGTTTTACCTATTCAAAAGCAACGGACTGGACGAAGCTTGGCATATTCAAGCCGCAATCATCTTCGGGTGTTGGTGGTAGTGCTGATATGACACCAGGATTGATGTTGATGGCAAACTATCCAAATCCTGCGAACGGTTCGACAACGATCGAATATGCAATACCCGATAATATGACAGTCGAACTCGGAATATTTGATTCACGGGGCATTGAAGTTGCTCGCGTTGTGGACGAAAAGCAATCGGTTGGGCTTCACAAGGTAAACGTGAATACGTCAAAATTTCCGAACGGGAATTATGTCTATCGCTTACTTACTCCGAAAGGACAAGTTGTGAAGCAAATGGTCGTTCTGAAATAAGAAACAAATTTCGAGACTTTGTGTCATTACAATAGGCACAGATAAGAAGCGTCAGTGTCATCATTGACGCTTCTTTTTTTTAACAATTTGCCACTCAACTATCCGTCGTCATCGTGGGGAAAAACAGTCACACGTTACCCGCACCACGATTGACGGCGGTGTGTTTTAAAAATCTCTGATCGTAATATCCCCGCTCGTTGAGGTAACGGAAACAACCTTGCCTCCACCATTGACAACTATCGTATGTGCTTTACCATCTGAGTACTTCACATAATTTCCGCCATAATCGACAGTTGCAGAACTGCTTGCTCCTTGAGCTTCTATCAAAAATGTGACCCGTGTATTCCGAGCAATGCGTAAATACGTGTGACCGCTTGTTTGCTTTACGACAAGCGACTCAAAGTCTTTACTTGTCACATCAAAGTCAATATCTCCCGATGTTGATTCAATACTTCCACCAAGGACAGAGTATCCTGTAACCTTGCCTGATGTCGTTTTGACGATAACTCTTCCTTCGGTTTCTATACGTGAGTTACCACTTGTGGAGTTCACGTCAACCGTTGAGCGCATACCCGTTATATTGATATCATTAGCGCTATTCTCGATGCGGAAGTTAATATCTCGATTGGTATAGACGCTGACATTCCCGATAGATGTGAGCTCCTTGTCTGTGCCGGGATAATCGGTCGAAAGCGTTGCTTCACCCGCTTTAAGCGACCAACGAAGGCTGAGATTTTGCAATATCTTGTTGGCTTGCGCAACGTCCTTTGACCATAATTTTACATCTGCGGTTGCGAGGATCGTTTTATTGGTATCACCAAAAATATTGATAGCATTGTCATAACTGCCTGCCGACATATAGACAGATGACACTCCGTTGATACTTACTTCTGCCTGACGGCGAACACTCTGCTCCTCAACGTTGGTAACGCAACCGATAAAGGCGGCAGAAAAGAGTATAAACAATAATGATCGTAACATAAGTAATTTGAAGAGATAAAATTAGAAAAGAAAGTTACAGCTAATACCACCGGCGAGTACAACAGCATTCTGCGGCAATACACGTGGAATCCGGAGAAAGCCATCCGATACGATATATTGTGCTCTCATATTAATACCTAAATTGAACTCATCACTAAGATGAAATGCCAGTTCAGGCTCTACATATGGCGCAAAGCCAAATTTGGAATCAATATCACCGCCGAATCTGATCTGAATTGGCACTGCCGCTCGTGCATTGAACACGAGAAGTTCACTGAATGGATACTAGTATTCGCAAGAGGGTCCAACACTTATCCCTGAACGAGTGCCTGAAGAAATATCTGCTTGTGCAAAGCTCAGATCCGAAAAACCAATGCGGAAATTGGGTGCCACTCGCCACCGGACTCCGAGCCCGTAGTCAAAGGTAGCCGTTGAACTAGGTCCAAAAGCAAGGTTAAGATCAACCGTAAACACGGCACTTGCATACGTCGGTCTTTTTTCTATAGGACTTTCCTGAAGATTTTGCGCACGTACTGGAGCCAGCAGTAGGCACATAGAAAGACATAAGAGAATATATTTCATGATTTATTGATATGATTGAACAAAGAAATAGCCTCAGGTACGACGACGAGAAGTTCGTGTTTCTCTATGAAGCAGAATTTATATTATGCCTCTATGCGGGTCTCTACGAACCGAGCGATCGAGAAGATAAGGATACCGATTCCGGCATACATATATTCTTCACCCATTGAATTTCGTACAACACCGGCGACAAGCCCGATGCCACACGTAGCGATGCCAATTGCTTGAATAAACTTTAAGAGATTGTGCATAGAGCGTTAAAATATCCCAAATAATTTTCTGCCCTCGACTTTGCGGATGATCTCATCTCGCGTTGCGCGATATTTTGCTGCAACCTTCCCATTGACGATAAGCACAGGTATCTTATCCCAGTATTTTTTATGCAATTCCACATCATCCTCGATCTTGAGGATTTCAAGATCAAACTCCACATAATCCATCGCGGATTCCAGCTCCACAAACATGTCGTCGCAAAGTGAACAGCCACCTTGCTTCGTCACAAATTGAACTTGCGGTTTTGCCATTACTATGAAGCGTATTGTGTGTTGATCACCAGTTCACCCATCAAGAGCTTATGGACAGGGCAGGAGTTTGCGACTTGCAATATCCGTGCGCGTTGTTCTTCTGTCAAGTCACCTTGTAAAACGATATCTCGTTTGATCGTTGAATGTGTAATCCCAGAAATTATTTCCTGCTCAAGATTCAAATTCACTCGAACGTCGGTGAGAGTCCAGCCCTTATGGTTCGCGTACATCTTGAGGGTAATTGCCGTGCATTCCCCAAGTGATGCAAGTAAGTATTCCTTTGGTACAGGCCCAACGTACTTCCCACCATTTGCCTCCGTTTCGTCGCCAACCAGAGAATGCCGTGTTGTAGAAATATCACAACGAAAATCTTCCGAACCAAGAACAACCTCTATATCTTTTTCAAACGTCATAGTATCTGTTTATGATTTTGTCGTTACTTTCTGCTTTGCGCTCCATAGCCACCATCCGAGCAGAACAAGAACAATAGAAATCCATTGCGCCATCGATAGCCCTGCATAGAGTGGATTGATTCGCAAAAATTCAACAAGCAAGCGTTCAATACCCATTACAATTAATGTTAAGCCAAACAATTTACCTTGCGAAGATTGATACTTCCCTCTCATTCGCCAAAGAAAACCGAAGCAGATAGCCACAGTGAGAAATTCATACATTGGTGTTGGATGGCAAGGCGTCACTTCATCAAAGCGAGTGATGCGTTGGCCAAGCCCGTCAATCCCTGCCGGAATTGCCTTGAGAGAATCATAATTCCACATCACTCCTTCTTCAGGGAAGCGTTCAAAATATGGCTTCATCACGTATGTCGGCTTCGCAGTTCCTTCTGCATAGATCGTCCCCCATGCGGCATGGGTCGGGATACCATAATCGCCATCCCCAGCTAATTGACAACCGATTCGTCCTATGCCATAGGCAAGCAAGACTGCCGGAGCAACAACATCCGCTAATTGCTTGAAGGTTATCTTTTGTGCGCGTAGATAGATCATTATCCCAAGAGTGGCAAGGATAAAACCACCGTAGAACGTGAGACCTGAAGGAGAAAAGAGCGTATGGATCGGGTCTTTCACGAACTCGCCCCAATCCTCGAAGATCGAAAAGAGCTTTGATCCCGCAACACCACCGACAAGCGCAATGATCGTGATGCGCGATACGTGCTTCTGATCCCATCCTCTGCGACGTGCCTCAGCGGAAAAAAGATAGTTCGCCGTAAGGAAAGCTATCGCCATCATAAAGCCAAAGCTATAGACGGTCGCGGGTCCTAACTTAAAAAGTACTGGGTGCATAGAGAGTATTTATTGAGGGCTGTATAACGAAAAATATGCAAAAGGGCTTCCCTGTTATGCACTTTAACAATCGGCAGATTTCTGGGTCAATTAAAACGCATCAAGTTCTGAAACTTGTTGCAACAAGTATCGTTATATCACCTATGACAATCGGAGAACGACTGAAGACTTCTAAGTTTAGGACTCCGGCTCAAGAGGCACTGCTTGCGCTCCTTGTTGCTGGAAGCCACGTACGATCATTGCGCGATGTTGAAATGTCTGATCTCGGTATAACGCCGGAACAGTACAATATCCTTCGCATACTCAAAGGAGTGTACCCCGAAGGACATTCATGCGGAGATATTTCTTGCAGAATGGTAGATCGTGCACCAGACATCACCCGCAGAATAGATGCGCTCGTGAAGCTTGGATATGTCACAAGAGATAAGTCAAAGGAAGATAGACGTGTCGTGATCGTTACATTAACAAAGCTCGGGATTGAAACTTTGGCAAAGGTTAACCCGTCTATTGAGAAGTTCGAGACTGAGTTGGGAAATCTCCTCTCAGATGCTGAATGCAAACAGCTCGTCACGCTTTGTGAAAAATTTTTGGATCTACAACCTACATAAACGCTTTACATTTTAACTATAAACATTTCAAGAAACGTATGAACATACAACGCATCCTCTCCAGCGCATTTGCCGCAGTCTTTACAGTTACTTTTGCTATGACTGCACTCGCGCATCCTGTCACGCCTAAGGCGAATGACAATGCGAAGACATTCACATTCAGCGATAAAGTTGGAAAAAACCAACTTGAATGGACAAGCACCGCTCCCGCAGAAACAATTACCGGCACTGCAGAAGGTGTTACCGGCTGGTTAAAGTTTGACCCAGCACATGCGAAGACAATTACGGGTACGGTATCGGCATCTGTTGCTACAATGAAGTCAGGCAATGATATGCGTGACGACCACATGAAAAGTG
>JBKJHR010000103.1:0-8907 GCA_046598695.1 Kapaibacterium sp. (SeqCode) | reverse complement strand
TGTAATATAGATAAATCGTGCCTTTTGCAAGCTCTGCGTCGCGGGCAATGTCGTCCATTGTGCTCTGCTGAATTCCTTTTGAGCTGAAAATGCGCTCAGTCGCATCCAATATTTGGTTTCGCCTGGCTTCTTTTTCCCTCTCTTTTCGCTCAATAATACCCATAATCGTATTGTTTATATAGACTTACCTAAAAAATAGGGTCAGTAGATTGTCCAAGTTACGCGAACATCGTAATTATGTTACATCGCAAAATGACTGACGGTCAGTCATTTTATGAGAGTCTATACAGAAAGTCGTATTGCAAAGTTTCAAGAAAATTATTATTTCTGTGTTACCCAGCGTTGTAACTAATATCCGCTTGCAAGGTATTATGTCCCAAGTATGAAGTATTTTTGTATATAATGACTGAGACCCAATTTAGTTTTACCTCGCGGGATGAGAAGAAAAAGTACGTCCGCTCGATGTTTTCGAACATTGCGGGACGCTATGACTTTTTGAATCACTTCCTTTCTTTTGGCTTCGATTATGGGTGGAGAAGAAAGGCGATAGGTATTGTACGTTCTCACTTCCCCAATGAAAGTAAAATTGCAATTTTAGACATTGCCTGCGGGACAGGTGACTTGGCATTTGAAGCTCTGAAGCAAATTCCTGGTGCTACGATAAAAGGTGTTGATCTTGCAAAGCCAATGCTTGATGTCTTTCAGCAAAAGATCAATGCGCGAAAAGCGAGTATCACTATCGGCGAAGGTGATGTAGAGGCACTACAATTTCCTGATGCGTTATTTGACGCTGTGACGATCGGTTTTGGTACAAGAAATTTTACAAATTTGGCCATAGCATTCTCGGAGATCAATCGTGTACTCAAGCCTGGTGGTATCTTCGTTAATCTTGAGCTATCAAAACCACGTCACTTTCCGATGAAGCAATTCTATGGTTTCTATAGCAAAAGGGTTTTACCATTGATCGGCAAAGGTATTTCCAAGAATAGCGAAGCGTATGCGTATCTTCCAGATTCTGTTCAGCGCTTTCCTGAACGCGAGCAGATCATGGATATTCTGCGTGGCGCAGGTTTCTCTGAGGTTTACTGGAAAGACTTGACTGCAGGGATCGTTACGATGCATATCGCTATTAAATAACGAATGAGGAAAGAACTTGCCTCGCTCTCGAAAGATACATTGATCTACGGTGTGAGTACCGTTGTTTCTCGTTTCCTCAATTTTCTTCTCGTCCCATTTTATGTAAACGTCCTCCATACGACAGCCGAATACGGTATCGCAAGTTCTCTCTATGCATGGATAGCATTTTTGAATGTTGTTTATCCGCTTGGTCTCGAAGGTGCATTTTTCCGTTACGCATCAAGAGGGGAGCACGAAGAACATTCTGCTGAAGAATCAAAGAAGCTTTTCAGTTCACCATTTAATATTATTGCGATATTCAGTGTCTTACTCTCCCTACTGATATTCGCTTTTGCATCATTTATTGCGTCAATCGTTTTTCATGACCCAAAGTCAGATATTACTTCGATGCTACCGATGCTAACGAATATTATTCGTTTTTCGGCGATAATACTTCTCTTCGATAGTCTTGCTGTGTTGCCTTTCGCTTCGCTACGGTTGGAACGCAGACCTAAGATATTTGCCTCGATCAAATTAGTGAATGTTATAATTACGTTAGCCCTTAACTTTATTCTCATACTTGGTTTCCAATCAGGTGTTGAAGGGATATTTATTGCAAATCTTGTTGCTTCGGCAGTGACATTTTTTCTTCTGACCCCGACCTTCAAGAAGAAATGGCACTCAACAATTGATAAAGCAGTACTCGGTAAAATGTTGCCATTTGGATTGACGAATGTCCCCGCTAATCTCGGTGCAATGATGGTGCAAGTGATCGATCGCCCCATCGTTCAGACATATCTTGGTCTCGGGGCAGTAGGTATCTATCAGGCGAATTATCGGATGGGGTTTATTATGATGGTATTTGTTAGTTTGTTTGAATATGCCTGGCGACCATTCTTTATGCGGCAACATAAAACAGACGATACTAAAGCTCGTCTTCTTTTTGCAAAAGTATTTACGTATTTCATGGCTATCTCGTTAGTAGCTTTCTTATTGTTATCGTTCTTTCTTCCGTATGTTCTCTCGACGCCCGTATTTGGTCGAAGATTGCTTCGGACGGATTATCTTGCGGGGATGTCTATTATTCCTGTTGTACTTTTTGCGTATATCTTTCAGGGAATGTATACAAATTTTATTGCTGGAATATATATCAAAGAGCGGAATAAAGTCTTGCCTTATATCACAGGAATTGGTGCGTTCGTAAATGTTATCGTGAACATGGTACTTATTCCGCAAATTGGGATCATGGGCGCGGCTATCGCTACACTAGCGGCATATCTTATTATGGCGTATGCGATCTATGCTCAATCGCAAAAAGTCTATCCTGTGCAATACGAATGGGGAAAGGTTACAAAGTTATTTGTTATCATACTTCTTGCGTATGGTATTGAGCGTTCATTGTTCTTTATGAATATGTTGCAGCTACCATCAGAAGTTTTCAGCGTTCGTGTTGTGTTGACGTTGATTGCAATGGGAGCTATCTATCTGTCAGGTTTTTTTGGACAGAATGAGATAGAGTTTATAAAGGGACTACTCAAGAGAAGGCTAACAGGAAAGAAGTAGAAAACCAATATTATTTGGGGTCAAGGCGCAAACCGTATTGGATTCCACCGCCACCTGATAATGAAGTATGTGATTGAACGAGTTCTAATCTGCCCATCATTACTTCTTGTGCGAGTTTTGTTGCGGGTTTGGGCTCGGGGACGGACGAGCAAAGCTCAGGACCTGAATGGACTGGGGATGGACGTGAACCCATGATATTTCCTGTCGTATAGTGGGGTAGTATTTTATCAAAATCCATACCAATCTCCTTATCTAATGGGTGAGAAGCGGATAAAGACAACCTAAAATAGGGGATGAAAGGTTCTCTAAGTGGCTACTCATGGGACATCGCTACCAGAACTTCGTAATTTTGCATTGATATGAGCACTACTGAGATCATTATAGATACTTCCATCGTTGTCGGGGCACTTGTCCTCGGCATCGTAATTGAGCGATTATTTCTTAATCCACTCGTCCGAAAATATCAGAAGAAGGGTTACCTCTTTCTGCCGATGTTAATAGGTTCACTGAACATCGTGCTAACGGTTTGGTGTACTCTTTCTGCGCTATTGTATGTCGTGCAGGATATCCCTTTCCTTCCCAAATGGGAGATATTTGTTCAGAGGGTACTTGGTGTTATCTTCATTTTATCGTTAACGGTTGTCATCTCGCGTTTGACTGTTGCGTTCGTTCGCTATGCGTCTCGGCATAAAACAAGTGATGGTACTGTCGCAACAACATCCATTTTCATTAACATTGCAAGACTTGCTGTCTTCTCTGTTGGTGTTCTCTTAATGTTTCGCTCGGTTGGAATTTCAGTAACTCCGATACTTGGGGCATTGGGCGTTGGTGGTTTGGCCGTCGCTCTTGCATTGCAGGATACTCTGACAAATCTTTTCGCAGGAATGCAAATAACGGCAATGCGGCAGATCAGTTTGGGGGATTATGTAAAATTGACATCGAGCGAAGAAGGGTTTATAACGGATATCGCATGGCGTGTGACAACGCTCAAAACGCTCAATAATAATCTTGTTATCATTCCAAACTCAAAGTTTTCTACTTCGATCATCACTACCTATGCTTTGCCGGAAAAAACATTGCGTATTGTTATTCCGATAGGTGTTGCGTATGATAGTGATCTTGAAAAAGTAGAAAAGGTGACGATGGATATTGCTGTGAATGTACTCTCACATTCCGAAGGTGGTTTACTTGACCCTCCACCAACGTTTCGGTTTACGGAGTTTGGTAGCTATACTATCAACGGTCAGCTTATTTGCTATATATCAGGCTATGTAGATCAGTTTACTGTTCGTCATGAAATGATAAAGCAGATCAAACAGCGTTATGCAGCAGAAGGCATTGTTATTCCATCTCCGGCAGGTTGGCTAAGTGAAGTGATGAATATAAAGAAAGGAAATGAAACTCCTCAAGCCCCGTTGAAAAAGCTTGAGGACTGATCATTCGGTTGTTCATCCAACCACGACATTCACCAGTTTATCCGGCACGACGATCATCTTCTTTACTTCAGATGAACCGATATGCTTTTTCACGTTTTCACTTTCATTCGCAAATTTCTCCAACTCTTCACGTGATAAACCGCGTGGCACTTCGATCTTATCTCGTACTTTCCCATTGACTTGAAAGATCAGAGTGACAGTATCTTCAATTGTCTTAGCTTCGTCAAATTCTGGAAATGCGGAGTCGAAGATGGATTCGGTATGTCCGAGACGCGACCATAATTCTTCAGCGATATGTGGAGCAAACGGTGCAGTTAGCTTTATAAGTGTTTCTATATAGATCCTTGGCGCTATCACTCCTTCGCCTGCAACTTCATTGATGCAGATCATCATTGCACTAATTGCCGTATTAAAACTGATGCCATCAATATCCTCACGGACTTTCTTTATCGTTTGGTGCAGAACTCTCTCTTGCGATTTCGAAAGAGGTACATCATTCAAACGATCAAGTGTTGCACTACCTTCATCATCAGCAACAAAACGCCACAAGCGATTCAAGAAGCGGTGCACACCACTGATTCCTTTCGTATTCCAAGGTCCACCCTGTTCGAGGGGTCCTAAGAACATGAGGTACATTCGCAATGTGTCTGCTCCATATTCAGCAACGACATCATCTGGGTTGACGACATTGCCGAGTGATTTCGACATCTTCGCGCCATTTTCGCCAAGCAACATTCCTTGATGAAATAATTTCTTGAATGGTTCGGGATGTCCCACGATCCCATGATCGAAAAGAATTTTATGCCAAAAGCGTGAGTAAAGCAAATGCGTCACGGCATGTTCATTCCCACCGATATAGAGATCAACCGGATCCCAATAACTATCCGACTCTTTTGAGATCGCTGCATTTGTATTATGTGGATCAGCATACCGAAGATAATACCAGCACGAGCCAGCCCATTGCGGCATCGTGTTTGTTTCGCGCCGAGCGGGTTTTCCCGTATCAGGGTCAATCGTATTTACCCATTCTGTTATTGTTGCAAGAGGCGATTCGCCTGTACCACTCGGAGAGTAACTTTCAACCTCTGGCAAGAGAAGCGGAAGAGCCGATTCATCAAGTGCCTTTGCGTATTCCCCGTCCCCATCATTGACGAAAATAATTGGAAATGGCTCACCCCAATATCGTTGACGAGAGAAAAGCCAGTCACGCAATTTATATTTTATTGCACGCATACCGATGGCTTTTTCTTCAAGCCACGTAATTACTTTTTCTTTTGCTTCTGAAGTGTGTAACCCATTAATATCAAGTCCACTCTCTACATTCGATGAATTCATTGCAATGCCTTCATCACTTCGGACTTCATTCCAAAATTCATCAGGGCTGAGGTCTTTGCGGAAGTCTACCACGTCAATAACGGGAAGTCTAAACTGTCGTGCAAATTCAAAATCACGAGAATCATGTCCCGGCACTGCCATAATGGCTCCGGTGCCATAACCACTAAGTACATAATCAGCGATCCAAATAGGAATTGCCTTTTCGGTTGCAGGATTTATTGCATACGCACCAGTAAAGACACCTGTTTTATTCTTCGATAACTCTGTGCGCTCAAGTTCGCTCTTGGTTGCGGCTTTTTGCTTGTATTGCTCAACCTTATCTTGATACTCAGTCGTTGTAATTGCTTCAACCAATGGATGCTCTGGCGCAAGCACCATATAGGTAGCGCCAAAGAGTGTATCAGGGCGGGTAGTATAAACTCGTATAGAATCTTTGCTTCCCTCAATCGTAAAATCTATTTCTGCTCCGGTGCTTTTGCCGATCCAATTTCGCTGTTGCTCTAATGTTGAGATAGGCCAATCTAGCAAGTGCATGTCTTCGACTAAGCGATCAGCATACGTCGTAATACGTAGCATCCACTGGCGCATTGTGCGGCGGATAACCGTGAAGCCTTTTTCTTCTTGTTCAGAGACTTCTTCATTTGCCAATACTGTCCCAAGCTCAGGGCACCAGTTCACTGGTGCATTGTGCAAATATGCAAGACGGTACTTCGATAGGATATCAGCTTTCTGCTTATTGGAATATGACTGCCACTCATTTGCAGAGAAATCTTCTGAACCTTCACGTTCAAATTTTGCGATAAGGTCATCTATAGGCTTTGCCTTATTCTCATTTGCATCAAAGTACGAATTATAGATCTTGAGAAAGATCCATTGGGTCCATTTGAAGAAACCTGGGTCTGTCGTATTGATCTCCCGATTCCAATCATATCCCAAGCCGAGCATGTCAAGCTGACGGCGGAAGTTCATGATATTGACTTCGGTCGTTTCTCTGGGATGCTTCTTGTTCTTGACGGCATATTGCTCTGCGGGCAAGCCGAAGGCATCCCACCCCATAGGATGGAGGACATTAAATCCTGCCATTTTTTTATAGCGAGCAATAATATCCGTTGCGGTATATCCAAACGGATGACCCATGTGCAACCCAGCCCCCGAAGGGTAGGGGAGCATATCCATCACATAGTATTTGGGCTTGGTTAGGTCAGTAATGGCATGATTTGAATCATTTGTACGCCAATACTCCTGCCATTTTGTCTCGATATTCTTAAAGGGATATGCCATCAGCGAATTTTTGTTCTTCGTATTGAATTATGACGTGTTCGTGTTCTCTAATATAGACTGTTTATTAGGTTATTTGGCGAAGCTAAGTTCCCAATGTCGTAATTTTGCATTTATTTTACATGTGTTAATGAAGCGATTTTTGCTCTTGGTTTTCCTCGTTCTTCTCGGTGTGCCGCGCCTTTTCGCGCAAGGAATGCCGATTGATAGTCTTCACGAACGTCTTGCAAAGACGTTTGGTGAGGAGATGTTTAGTAGTCTGCATGAGGCAATCCCTATCCGTTTTGACGATCAGCGAGTCTGGGGGCTTGCCATTGGGGATTTCTCCAATGACGGCAAGTCTGATCTGGCTATCTCCCTCTATGATCTTGCCATCCATCCCCGCGAGGTGACAGTTTTCTTGTTGCAGAATGTGGATGGGAAACGGTTCAAGACAATGTTTAAAAAAAGTTATTCATATATTGAAACGCCGATCGAAGTTGGTCTTGCTATTGAGGGATACACCGTTTATGTGATTCAGAAATCCAACGATCAGGAATGGCGGCAAGAAGGCTTTACCATTTTTGCAGGTGATGTTATTACCATTGATGAATTTGCTACGCGAAACGTAGAACTACCTGCAGGCACTGCCAAGCCTAAAGCTGTTGGTAATGAGACCTATCGTAATTTTGAGACCTTAATGTCACGAGAAAAATACTTCGATCTTAAGACTGCTCAGGAGATGATGAATGCAAAGTTCTTCTCTTTTCCTGCTTATAGTCGGTTGCGAAGTGTCTATCCCGGTTATGGACATGATATGTTTGATACTACAGTAAATTTTATTCCCAAAGGAGTGATTCACCGTCGAGACGAAAAGGATGTGTCGATAGACAAAAGTTTTGCAGGGTATGATGAGGAATATATCTATTACTCGATCACCGTCCGTGACGATCAAGTCTGGGGTGGCAATGAGAAGGAAGAGAAAAATGATCGCGTTTCACTATGGTTCGATACGTGGCAGAACGGGAGTCGTTATTTCTCGAAGCCAAAGAAAGGGAATTTACCTTCTTTCCGTACAGCAACCGATTCAAATATCTATAATGTGATATTTACATTGCCAGATATTTTGAGCAAGAATCCGAAACTAACCGTCTCAACTGCCGCTGTGATGACCGATGCACAGCAAGAGGCGAGCAAACTTATTCGTGGCATTGTTGAGCGAGATACAGGCGGTGGAGCTATCATTGGTTATACATTGAAGGTTCGCATTCCTTTTGCATTTTTAGGCTTTGAGACAAATCCTATTACAGCATTCGAGAATCGCGCTTCGGAGAATATGTTTGAGAGCGACGAGGCAAAGCAAAAAAAGTCTGTAAAAGAGAAGCGATTGATTGAACAGGATGATGAGTATCCAAAGATCGGTTTTACAGCAGTCGTGCTTGATCTTGATAATCCAAATTTACCTGATGAAGTTACGCATCAGGCTACAAGTAACTTCAATCCGAGCGACCCAACAAGCTTTGGCGAACTCATCCTCATCCCAAGCGGCAAGTTCTATGGAGCTGTTCAACCGACCTATATGAAGACGTTGACAGAAGAATTGTTGCAGACTGGATATTAATTTCTTATAATATATACAAACATATACATGCCAACTCGCGGACCGATTTCTAATTTTATTGAGCATCATTATCGTCATTTTAATGCTGCTGCATTGATGGATGCAGCGAAAGGATATGAGACACATCTACTCGAGGGCGGAAAGATGATGATTACCGTCGCCGGAGCCATGAGCACGGCGGAGCTTGGCATTTCGCTTGCCGAAATGATTAGACAAGATAAGGTCGCTATCATTTCCTGCACAGGTGCTAATCTCGAAGAGGATGTTATGAATCTTGTTGCCCACTCCCATTATAAACGTGTACCGCATTACCGCGACCTCTCACCAAAAGATGAATGGGAATTGCTCGAAGGTGGCTTTAATCGTGTCACAGATACGTGCATTCCTGAAGAGGAAGCATTCCGACGTATTCAAAAACATATTTTCAAACTGTGGAAGGATGCGCAAGATAGTGGTGAGCGATACTTCCCTCATGAGTACATGTATAAACTACTTCTATCGGAAGTAATGAAGGAGAATTATGAGATCCCGACGGAGCATTCGTGGATGATCGCTGCCGCAGAGAAGAATATCCCTATT
>JBKJHR010000075.1:0-10159 GCA_046598695.1 Kapaibacterium sp. (SeqCode) | reverse complement strand
AGTCGCTATTGCTGCGCGTCTTCTCCTGAGTTCACTCATTACGAATGCCGAACCTCGTGATCGGGAAGTAGTCGCTGCACGAGCACGAGAGAAATCCGCTGAACGATTCGGTAAGATCACTATCAACAAGTATGAAAACAAAGGGGAAGCAAACTCTTACGCTACTCTTTCATAATTATTAACGATCAAATTACTATGGCAATAATGAATCCGTAAAATAAAAATGTCTTTTCAACTTCAACCTACGACACTTAGGAATGAACCTGTAACGTTATGTCCCTTAACAGAAGCAGATTTTGATATACTCTTCAAAGTCGCCTCTGATCCTGTGATATGGCTCCAACATCCTGCACGTGATAGATATAAAATAGAGGTGTTTCGACATTTCTTTGATGGTGCAATTGCTTCAGGCGGGGCATTTATCATTAAGGATACTCAAACATCCGTAGTAATAGGAAGCACACGCTATTACCAATGCGATCTGGAAAACGACTCTATCTATATTGGCTATACTTTTTTTGCCCATTCTTATTGGGGATCAACGTATAACCATTCAGCAAAAAAACTTATGTTGGACCATGCTTTTAGGTTTGTCTCACGTGTGTTTTTCGAAATAGGGGCAGAGAACATACGATCACAAACATCTATCAAAAAACTTGGCGCAGAAAAAATTGCAGAACACTTCCCACCGAATGAACCAGCAGACCCAACAAGTTTACACTATGTTTTTGAAATAAGAAGAGAGAACTGGCAAAATCTATAGTTACTTTGATTGATACCTTCTGAACAAATAGGATGCGATCGGAATGCAGACAATAGTGATTCCACTACACCAAATAACTGCCATGAGCCCATGGTCTCCTATCGGAGTCCCTACCATAAGTGAACGCATTGATTCTATCACATGGGTTATCGGTTGATTTTCCGCAAAAGCCTTTAAAACTGGCGGCATTTCTTTTGTAGGGACGAATGCACTACTCGCAAATGTCAACGGGAAAACCATTACAAAACCTATCCACTGGACTGATTCCACTGTTCGTGCTACAAGACCGATAATTGCCGATAGCCACGAGAACGCCAACGTAAAAAGTAGCAAGATTCCGACAATTGCAAGCCAATCATTGAATGAAGCAGAAGGGGAAAAGCCAACCAATAGACTTACCCCAATGAGAACAATGGAGGAAAGAACATTGCGCACAAGATCTGCAACAACATGCCCTGTCAATACGGCAGAGCTGACAATGGGCAAAGATTTGAGCCTATCAATGATTCCGCGTTGCAGATCAGCTGCGACATTCATTGATGTTGTCGTTGCTCCAAATGCTGCCATCTGAATCAAGATGCCCGCAACAAGATAATTGACATAGGTTGTTTCTCCCGTATTGATCGCCCCACCAAAAACATAACGAAATAACAGCATGAACATGATCGGTTGAATAGCCAATGACATGAGCTGATCCAAGTTCTTGAAGATATGTTTCAGACTTCTGATAATCAGCACCCATGTATCACGGAATATCCAAAAGAGCGCAGAGCGTACCATTGGTTTTGGCGATGTTGATGTTATTCCTGTTTCCATTATTTTTTTTCCTCTTCTTTGGTATCTGTTGCCTCATGTCCGGTAAGTTGCAAGAATACATCGTCGAGCGTTGGCTTATGTAATGAGAATGTTTCGACGGTGATATTTGAGTTTTCCAAAATATCAAGAATATACTTTATGTGTTTTACACTTCCATCAACGGCGATAGAAAGTGTACGTTCTTCATGTCTGAGGACTTCAGATGAGAGAGCCGCGATAGCCTTTGTAATATGTTCCTCTGAGAATACCAACTCCAGCCGTTCATTCCCGACGTTACTCTTTAATTCATTCGATGTCCCTTCCGCAATAACCTTGCCGTGATCTATCACGACAATACGATCAGCAAGTTTATCTGCCTCTTCAAGATATTGGGTTGTTAGCAAGATCGTCGCACCATCTTTTGCGAGACGTTCTATTCTATCCCAGATCGCAAGTCTGCTTCTGGGATCAAGTCCGGTGGTTGGTTCATCAAGGAAAAGGATTGGCGGCGTAGCAACCAAACTCAGAGCAAGATCAAGGCGTCTTCTCATTCCCCCGGAATATGTTTTCGCAATACGCCCTGCTGCCTCGGTCAGATCAAATTCTTCGAGAAGCTCTACGGCACGACGTTTGCTATCGCTTGAGCTAAGATGATAAAGCTTACCCAACATCTCCAAATTCTCTCGTCCTGTAAGATATTCATCGACAGCTGCATATTGCCCTGTTAGCCCGATTATCTTCCGAACATCTTTCGGGTTGCGGCGTACATCAATTCCATTGATATGCGCTTCACCGCTATCAAAGGGAATCAGTGTACTCAAGATACGAATGGTCGTCGTCTTCCCTGCTCCGTTGGGACCAAGCAATGCGAGAATCGTCCCTTTTTGAACCGTCAAGTTAATTCCGTCAAGAACCAATAGATCCTTGAAGGACTTCTTTACATTACTAACAACGATCGGTGCTATATCCGACATAACAATCTTTTTTCTTATTATAGGTGCCTATCAATTCGATGGCAATATACAATGATTTTCAGCGAGTTGTTTCAGAATATGAGATTCGATAAAAAAGAGATCATTTTCAGCATACTTACTGGTAATTTCATCCTCACAGTAGGTAACTCAAATTGTATTTCTTACGTTAAAAATGTGAAAAGCTTCTATTTTGAAAAAGATGAAAAGAAACTCGATATTTATACTGATACTCTGCATTGCTCTCCCCCTTCTTTTAGGATTTATTGCAGGTCAAGTAACTCGTGCGGAGATCGTCAGTTGGTATATCACTCTGAATAAACCAAGTTTTAATCCGCCGAACTGGATATTCTTCCCTGTATGGACTATGCTTTATTTACTCATGGGTATTTCGTCCTATATGATCTGGCGTGAAGCCAACTCGCCGCAACGAACAAATGCCCTAAGAATATATGGTCTTCAATTACTCCTTAATTTCTTGTGGAGTGTCCTTTTTTTCGGAATGCATTCTGTCGGGTTGGCTCTTGTAGATATATTTGTCTTATGGCTGCTCATTATTGCAATGATAATCCTCTTCAAACGTATACGCCCTCTTAGTGGCTATATGCAAATTCCATATCTGCTTTGGGTAAGTTTTGCGACGCTCCTGACAGCTTCCATTTTCTGGCTGAATTAGAACTCCATTCTTTGCGATTGAAGAGCACCGCGAGTTGTTACCATCGGTAATGCAAGAAGAGATACAATACGAAGAGGACGATCTTTCTACCGAGCGAATTCGGCGGTCAAACACAGACCGTATCCGTCGTAAGGAAGTCCGACATCGTGAAAGGCATTCTGTCATCTCTGACGCTGAATCAGAGTCTCTTCTCAAAGCCAGAGTTGTTGGTGTTGAAGGTGCATTCTATATTGCCCTGACATTAGACAATGAAGAAATACGGGCACGAACAGTAAAGAGCACTATCAGCGAAAATCATAATGCAACGCTCGTTGCTGTCGGAGACGAAGTTGCCATAGAACGTGGTGAAGTAGACGGTGATATTGTTGCCGATAATGTCATTCGCCGTGTGTATGAACGCCGCACAAAACTTGCACGGCGTCTTCACAAACGCAGCGACGTATTCGAGCAGGTGATCGCTGCAAATGTTGATGTCCTTTGTATAACAATGAGTTGTGTTGAACCGCCATTCCGTCCCGGAATATGTGATAGGTATATTATTGCGGGACTTGATGGTGGACTTCAAATATATATTGTCGTTAATAAAATTGATCTTCTTGACGAAGATCCAATGCGAGAATTTATCATAGATGCTCTTGCGCATTATTCAACTCTTGGTTATACTCCCTTCCTTACATCAACGGCATTGGGCGAAGGTATAGATCAACTCCGCGAAGGACTTCGTGGCAAGACGAGTGTATTTGCAGGACGTTCGGGTGTTGGCAAATCATCGCTCGTCAATTCCCTCATCGGAGAAGATGTTGCAAGAATAAGTGACTTGACAAAGAAAGAACGTCGTGGTGTTCATACCACGACAAATTCTTCTCTCATCGAACTTGCGGGAGTTGAAGATAGCTACATCATTGATACGCCGGGGGTAAGAGAATTTTTCAACTTCGAGCTTGATGATGAAAATTTAAAGTATCACTACCCTGAATTCGAGAAATTTGTTGACGATTGTGACATGACAAACTGTACACACATCCATGAACCGGGGTGCGCTGTCTTTGCAGCCGTTGAACGTGGGAATATTCCTGAATGGAGATACAACAGCTACGCCACGCTTCAAGAAGAGGCAGTGCGGGAACGGAAAAAGAGAGATGTGCGTACTTAACCCCGACCTTTATTTTATAATGTATTTCTTTTCAATACTAGTATCTATCCTATGAAAAAACTCATTATCCTAGCTTTATCTTTTGCGGTCATTGGCTGTGGAAAGAAAGAAGAAGCAGCGAAGGAATTCCCGGCAACCAACAACAGCATCAATTCTGGAACGGCACAGCAAACACCCGCCCCAGCGAATCCACGCACTGCCAATATCAGAAGCGGCGATACGATCATCACACCATCTGATCTCAAAATTATCGTTATCAAGGAGGGGAAAGGGGTAGCACCGAAAGTTGGACAGACGGTATCAGCGATGTACACTGGAAAACTTCTTGACGGTACAGCATTTGATTCAAATCAAGATCCAAAATTTCATCATACTGAGCCACTCAAGTTTCCTGTCGGTGTCGGTAGAGTCATTCCGGGTTGGGATGAAGGCTTTATGAATATGAATGTAGGAGGAAAATACAAGCTCATTATTCCTTCACGCCTTGCATACGGCTCACAGCCACCTCAGGGTAGCAATATACCCGTTGATGCCGTACTCGTCTTTGATGTCGAGTTAATAGGCGCAGAGTAATTCTCTTCGCTATGCATCATATTACACTCGATGATATTTCAATACGAACCGATATTCGCCCAGGCGATATCGGTTTCGTTATTTATAGGCATGGGGTATTGTATAAAGAAGAATATCAATACGGTATGGAGTTTGAATCCTATGTCGCATACGGGCTTCATGAATTCATCAAGCACTATGATCCAAAAACAAATCGAGCATGGATCGCAGAGCACAATGGCAAGATCGTCGGCTTTGTGTTGCTAATGAATCGAGGTGATGCTGCTCAGCTTCGATACTTCATTGTCGAACCCGAGTATAGAGGAATTGGCTTAGGAAAAAAATTGATGGAGTTATATATGGAGTTCCTCCGCTATTGCAATTACCGATCATCCTTCCTATGGACTACCAAAGAACTCGAATCCGCCTCAAGCCTCTATAAGCTATATGGATTCACTTTAGTGGAAGAAAAGTTATCAGCCGCATTCGGAAAAAATGTGATTGAACAAAGATACGATCTCATGTTACAATAATCCTTTCCTTACCAAACCCATTCGGGGATACGAACGACAGAGCTGATCGCAGCACGAATTGGGTGCCACAATGCCCAGAATAAGCTAACGCTCCTATCCAATTCTGTTGAGATCTCACCGGAGTGAATTGGGATGTCGCGTTCCGTTGTATTGTGAGAACGCATAAAAAACGTATTCGCAATAAACGAGAATATACCGGGTGGAAACTTATCCCATCGAAAAAACTGAACGTCAAGGCTGTCATAGCGTGGGGTGATTATACCCTTCATCATATTACCATTCAGATCAATCGATACATCTGCGTCACGTAGCACCCCTTTTACGATAAAAGGCTCCGTCAGAGCAAGGTACTTGTTCAATAGCGACAAATCCATCCCCCCAGCTTTCGCACTAATATCCATAGACAATTGAGGGTTCATCATTTTGTATGCAATTGTAAAATTCACAAGTGCCGCGTTCATCAGCTTCAGATCGCCTTCTATCAGAGTCGCCTTGCTCTGTGATGAAGCATTATTATCGTTCGAGATATTCTTGATACGTGCATTGATCCCGCTCAGTAGCACCTCGCCCGGCTCATTGGCATCAGCCCAACTTTCACGGAAGGCAATCTCACCATTTTGAGCAACAACTGATTGAACACCTATTGGCATTTTGATCTGCTGAAATAACTCATGAGGGAACTTGTCTCGCACAGTACGGGCTTCTTCAGGCTTACGACGATCACCATAGATCTGCATCTTCCAATCAGATAGAAGAATGCTATCAAGATAAAGACCCTTGCCGAGAAGGAGCCGCTGAAAATCTATCCCCACCAAAGAGATCTTCGGAGCAAACATATCAAATCGCTCCGTGCGATATTTGAATGCATTGCCGAAAGAATCTTCTGAGATAAGCGGCTTCACAGATGCTGTCGTGATCATGACGCTACGCTTCCTCAGATCACCTTTGATCCCACCGATCGAATAGGTGTAGTTTGCCCCATTAGTATGTTGTCGTATAGCTCCGACTTCAAATGTCGCAACATCGCTAAAGAGCATCCCTCGCTTACTGCTCCATGTTGTAGGATTTAGTTTGAAGTTCTTGAGTGTAAGTCGTAGATGCGAAATAGAATCTCCTTGGTTACGAGGATTATCAGAATTATCAAAAGAATGAATGCCATATACCAAGCCATCTGTCGCGGTAATAGACCCTATGCTTGCTGTAGGGAAAAGTGAAGGCAATGGATATTGCTTAAAATTTCTTATCGCTGCAAGGGGATCAATTTCGAGTAAAGAATTCAGACTCGTAATAGGAGGTGCAATAGATTCATCAAGGAACACCTCTGGTTTATGCAGGACTATACTTGATGTGATCAACCCCTGACGCATCAGGAGCTTCCAAATATCTATCCCAACTATTTCAGCTGACTTCAACTTTACAAGCTTTAATCCTTTGAAAGAGGGCTTCATGTTGATGTTCGATACCACTACCGACTTCTCTGTACCATCAACTTGACCAAACTTCACTGCACCAAGAGAAGTCTGCACCGTGCTTTCTCCCTTAATTCCATATTGAGCATTCTTACTAAAGAACGAGGAGATATTCTCAAAAGGAGTTGCACTATCGATCTTCAACCCTGCAAGAGACATCGTGATCCGTCTTAACACGCTCACAGACTTCGTTTGAGGAAGCAGCGCATAGACTTCGGCATTCGTCACCTTCACTGACTCTACCTCGATGCTTGGTAACAAGCTTGGTAATGGGATCAGATCAGATGCAGAAGTATGCTGTAAGGTGTTATTCTTAGATGTAATATCCGCTATATCTTGCAGGACGATCTGCGGTGCATTGACAGCAATATCTTTGGCATGAAGCCCCTGCCCTGCAAGCGCTCTAAACCAATCAAGCCCCGAAAACATAACCTCTGCTACCGCAACTTGCCTGATCTCTTCAATAGGTCGCTTCGCCACTAACGTATAGACGCTCATCGAAGAATCTATCAGATCACCATGTACACTGGCAACGGTAATATCTATTACGCCAAGAGAGTCCTCATGGGAAATATCTTCGGCATGGAACGTCGCTCCCTTGCAGAAGAAGGTCGCTGTTGCTTTCTGAAAGGTCGGCTCATCAAGATAGAAGTCTCGAAATTCAAGCGACGCCTTCTTCACAAGCATCCCACCGACATGTGGTGGCAAGGCATCTTGATTATCATAATATACCGTTGACTGAGCCGTAGGCTTCCCTTCCGAAAAATAGATCGTCGCATTATCGATCTTAATTCGCTTCGCTGAAACTGCAGGAAGGAAGCTCGGAAGCAAATTGCTATTCGCCTCGAACTTCGGAAGTGAACCAGGGCGAAGATAGATCTTCGGCGAATAGACATTGATCGTATCGGCAAAGAGTCCTTTCTGAAAGATCAGTTTCCAATAATCAAGACCGGCAATGGTGACCGTATCGGTAGAAAACCTATCAAGTGGAGTAGCTACTCCGAAATCAGGTGATGAGGTATCTGTTGAGCCATCGAGAGTCTTCCCATTATCAATGATCCTTACTCCGGTCAAGATCAAACTATCCTTATGGGGTGAAAGAGCTATAGTCTTCATCTCCAGAGCATAACGCTTACCTAATCTCTCAACAACTAACTGCTTCAGCTTTGGCTCGACCACATAATGGATGATCGTATTAGGGTAGAACGTCAGCAAGATAGCACCTGTCGCGGCGATGAGGATAATGACTCCTATCGCTATATAGATAGCCTTTCGCAACCGTGAACGGGGTTGCTTCGGAACGTCGGCTGTGATGATGCTTTCATCTCTATCGTGCATAATGCTGGCTTTTGTTCGGGAGGTTTCATCAACCAACGAAGTGCATATCTATGGTCTGTCCGAATGAAGTGTACTTAGCGTTCATCTTCAAACAACTATCCCTAAATTCATGGGATAATCCGAACATACAAACTTACGAGAAAATCACCGAAAAAGCATTACACAATTTGAGGAATATGTTACATTATTCACACATTGAAAGAGGGTTGCCGTCTCTTCTCGCCATAGGTGCCAACAATTTACACATCCTATTCTCCCCTTTTCACTTTCCCCCGAGCCTATCTTAACTCCTTTCAATTCAACACTATAACTTTGCACATACCGTCCTCAGTTCTTCCGCCCGACGTTCGCGAAGGGCTTCAAGCCTTTGCTGTTGATCCGCTTCATTGGCGCGATCGGCTTATCCGGCAACGCATTGGATTGCTGAACCTCCCCACCACGAATCACCTCTGGCATGACCAAAACCGATGAGGCGACCATCGCTTCAAATTCCTCCGTCACATCCTGCAAGACCAATCTCTCCTCGCTCTCCTCCGCGAGTACCTGCACCATCGGCAACGCGACTGACACCGGCGCAGCCTTCATGGACGGCAGGCGATGGATAGCATCGGCGCAGCAGGCGAGCTTCCCGATGCCGCCGCGCATTTGAATGCCGGGCTTGGCTTCGCCCTTTGCCTGCGAATACACGATGATCGTCATATTCCCCAAATAATCGTCCTCGCAGAGTTCGCGCAGCAAAAATATCAGATCTTCCTTGTAGCGGTGGTTCTTACTGGCAAACTCCCACGAGTTAATGATGAGCGTGGTGGCACTCCGCATTCGCACCATATCCTTCAATTCTGCACGCTTGCGGATGAGGTTGCCGGTTGGGGACGTCACGCAATGAAAGTTCGGATTTTCGAAATGCTCAAATTCAGTGCCGAAAATATCCTTCATCCTGCGATTGATCTTGCGCATAGAAAAGCACGAATTGACATACACCACGCTTTCGCCTTGTTCGGCAAGATGGCGCGCTTGATGCAGAGCAACGTCGCGGTTTGTGGCGGCATCCTCGCCAAGATACACCGTGATCTCAAATGGCACAGCATCGATGTGGGGTTTGGTTAGGGTTGTAGTGTTCATGTTGGTTGTTGGAGTTGTATGAAAAAGAATCAGTAGTTCGGCTTTGTAACCCGAACGCACCATGACCCGCACCCATCAGGTGCCCATCACAGCACCACCTAATATACAACAAAAAAACACCCTCTGCAAGGTGCCCATAGCAATTATTTTTAAATAGGTTGTAAGTGGTTGAAGTCAAAGAAAATAAAATTCGTAAAAAATCCAATTCCCCCTCCTTTTCAAGGAGGGGGTTAGGGGGAGGTTAACCCCTCCCAATTCATTCGTATATTTGCACATGTCCAAGCTCTTCAACAATCGCAAAGAACTTAAAGACTTTCGACGAGAACTACGAAGCAACCCCACACGCGCCGAGACGGAAATGTGGCATGGACTTCGGAGCAAGAGACTTGCTGGATACAAATTCCGAAGACAACATAGCCTTGGTCCATTTATCGTTGATTTTTATTGCACCCAGTTTCAGATTGTTGTCGAAGTTGATGGAGCTACACATGATGATCTTTCGCAAAAAGAATATGATACAGAGCGGACAAAGTATCTCCAAGAAAATAATATACGTGTGATTCGCTTTACTGACGGTGAAGTGCTTTGGAGCGTTGATATGTGTTGCGAGAAAATACTCGCATTGATACTGGAGATTCAGCGTAAGCCAGAAGATGAGGTGCAGAATACGGGGTCAACCACCCCAACCCCTCCTTGAAAAGGAGGGGCTAAGGTTTTATTCCCCCGCCTTTTCAAGGCGTAAATATTATCCCCCCTCCTTTTCAAGGAGGGGGTTAGGGGGAGGTTA
>JBKJHR010000036.1:0-11653 GCA_046598695.1 Kapaibacterium sp. (SeqCode) | reverse complement strand
TTTTTGGTACACCCCTAAATTCGGGTGAAAGACATGATTTTATTGAAAAATATTTTTTAGGCTCTTCGGTGGTATCATTAACATCGTAGTCTCACAATGTCATTAGTATCTATTTTTAAGTACGTCTATAGGTCAGTGTTTTTATTGTTCTACCTTTATTCCCCTCCGAACCCCCGCGAAAGATTCGCTGTTTATAGTTTTTCAATACTATTATTGTGCTTTGATTACTCAGAATTTCTAACTCATTATTCATAACTATTTTTTTATGGCAACAGTCGGATTATTATTTGGTATGGAGGAGACGTTTCCTCCGTCATTACGCGAACGCATCAATCAGCTTGGAGAGAAAGACGGCGTGACTGCCGAATTCTGCACCATTGATCTCTGGAAAATGGACGAGCCCAAGCATTATGATGTCGTGCTTGACCGTATCTCGCAGGATGTGCCGTTCTACCGCGCTGTGCTCAAGAACATGATGCTCGCGGGTACGAAGGTCGTAAATAATCCGCTGTGGATGAATGCTGATGAGAAGTTCTTCTCGTATTCGATCTGCGCCAAAGCAGGTATCCACGTACCGAAGACGGCACTTATCCCAAGTAAGAATATGCCGACCGATACGTCGGGAAAATCATTTCGCAATTTGAAATATCCCGGATGTTGGGAAGATATTTTTGAGTATATCGGCTTCCCTGCATACTTCAAACCTCATGCAGGCGGCGGATGGAAGAGCGTCTATAAGGTCAATAACATGGAAGAATTCTTCCGTGCCTACGACGAGACCGATCAGCTTGTAATGACACTACAAGAGAACGTGGACTTCGATGAATACTACCGTTGCTATTGCATTGGTAAGAAGTATGTTCATATCATGCCGTATGAGCCGCGCAACCCGCATCATCAGCGCTACCAAGCAGGCTTCGAGCCAACAAAGAAGCTCCGCGAGGAAATGGTGCAAGGTTGCCTCACGATCTGCGAAACACTTGGCTATGATTTCAATACAATCGAGTTTGCAGTGAAGGATGGTATTCCGTATGCAATAGATTTCACCAATCCCGCACCCGATGCAGAGAAATCATCTGTCGGCGAAGAGAACTTCGAGTGGATCTTGGAACATGCCGCAAAGTATCTCATCGAATGCGCAAAAGAATCCGCAAAGAAAAAGAAAGCCACAAAGAAAACTCCGAATTGGAGAGAGATGATATTGGCGTAAATGAAATAGATATGTTACCCCCCTCCCCCTCTACATTTGTGGCGGGGGATTTTTTATAACCCCTCGGACAAGGACGAATAAGACCGTAAAGATATTATCGCCCACTACTCCTCCACCCTCCGCACCAACACCAAACCCGCCACGAAAAAGATGCCGAGGGAGATGATAGCGGCGCGTTGGCTGATGAGGTCTGAGAGGACGCCGAAGACGAGCGGACCGATCACCGCACTTGCTTTGCCACAGAAGCCGTCATAAAAGCCGAAGAATTCTGTTGTATGCTCTGCCGGCGTTAAGTGTGCCATAAGTGAGCGCGAAGCTGATTGGCTCGAACCAAGTGCCAACCCCACAACTGCCGCGACAACAAAGAACGACGTTTTATCCTGGCTGAAATATGCTCCAACGATCACGCCAATCCAAATGAAAAGCGTAATAATGATCGTTCGTTTTGCTCCGTGTTTATCAGAATACCATCCGAAGATGAGCGACCCGACAACAGCGATAAGCTGCACCATAAGTAAGAGCGAGATCAGATCAGACGTCTCGAAGCCAAGGGTGTTCTTTGCATAACGTCCTGAAAATCCGATGACAGTAAGGATAGCATCATTGTAAAGAAAGAATGCAACAAGAAAGATCGAGACGTTGCGATAGCGTCGGATATTGCCGATCGTTTTCAAGACCTGTTTGAATCCATTTTTGATAACATTGAACATTGCACCGCTCGGTTCGCGCCGTTTATGTTCTGGCACGAATACAAAGAGTGGAATAGAGAAGATCGCAAACATTGCCGCTGTGACAAGGAATGTCTCTTTGTATTGCTCACTCTTGAGTAAACTCATGTTCACGAGTATTGCTGCAAGCGAGCCGAAGTACCCGACAGCAAATCCATATCCCGATACCCTCCCATATTTTTCTTTCGGCGAAATTTCTGGAAGAAACGCATCATAAAAAACAATGCCACCCTCAAAACCTGCATTTGCGAAAATAAAAAGGAGTGCCCCAGCGAGTATCATCCCAGGCACAAGGAAATATGTTCCTGCTGTGCATAGAATAGAAATGGCTGTGAATGCAAACAGAAATTTTTTCTTTGAGCGTGTTGCATCGGCAATTGCACCAAGAGCGGGAGCAAGCAATGCAACAAGTAGCATTGAGGCACTCATAGAAATACCCCAATAGAAATCTCCATGCCCATCGTTGACGATGTGGTTGCCAAAATACAGCGGATATACGAACGTTACCATGATCATAGCGAAGGAGCTATTGGCGAAGTCGAACATTGACCACGCTGCGACGACAGATTTTTTGAGTTGTGCCATACGTCAAAAATACGGAGAAATATGGTACAGGTTCGGGTTGTGACGCTGACGACAGATTTCTCTTAAATCCGCATTTCTGCATTTCGTAAAACCTTTCTTCGTAATTTCGGATTAGTTTATGTGCTCTTACTCTCATTTTAGAATAATTATGTCGAAAGCACCAGCACTGACGATTGGTATTGAAGAAGAATTTCAGCTTATAGATCCGGTCACCCGTGATCTGAAATCCCACATCCTGCAGATCCTTGAAGGCAATAAGACCATCTTGGCAGAACGCGTCAAACCGGAAATCCACCAATCGGTGGCTGAGGTTGGGACAGGTGTTTGCAAGACGGTTGAAGATGCGGAGAAGGAAGTATTCGCTCTTCGCGCTTTCTTAAAAGAGCTTGCCGAAAAGCAAGGCTCGAAGATCGCCGCCGCGGGGACGCATCCTTTTGCCGATTGGCGCGATCAACAAATTTTCCCGAATGAACGCTATGATAAGCTCGTCGAGGAAATGCAGCTTATCGCTCGTGCAAATCTCATTTTTGGTCTTCACGTCCATATCGGTATTGAAGACCGCGATCTGCAAATTCAGATCATGAATGAGTATCGCTACTTTCTTCCGCATTTGCTTGCACTTAGTACGAACTCACCTTTTTGGCTGGGTTCGGATACGGGCTTGAAGAGCTTCCGCACAAAAGTATTTGATCGTTATCCTCGAACGAACATCCCTGATAGTTACGAAAGTTATAGCGAGTTTGACAACCTTGTTCGCTTGCTTATCAAGACGGGATGTATTGATAACGGTAAGAAGATCTGGTGGGATATTCGTCCACATCCAGTCTTCCCTACACTTGAAGTCCGCATCTGCGACATTCCACTCCGTGCATCAGAAAGCGTAACGCTTGCGGCAATTATGCAGGCTATTGCAGCGAAGTTGTATAAATTACGCTCAAAGAATCTTGGGTATCGGACGTATCGCCGCGCGCTGATCATGGAAAATAAATGGCGTGCTTCCCGCTACGGTATATCAGGAAAGCTCGTTGATTTTGGTATGGAAGAAGAGCGTGATGAGAAACTCCTTATCATGGAATTACTCGAATTCATTGATGATGTCGTTGATGATCTCGGCTCACGAAAATACATTGAAGAAGGCGTGAAGTTTATTTTGGATAATGGCACAGGGGCAGATCGTCAGCTTGATGTGTGGAATAAGACACGTGACATTCGCAAAGTCGTTGACTTTATCTGTGAGGAGACGGTCATTGGGTTGTAAGCGATCTCTTCTTCTTTGTATCCTCCTTCTCTTGGCGGCAAATGCTTTTGCTATACCTGCTGATTCTCTAAAGGCGCAGAAGAAGCATAAGCCGAGCGATACGGTCGGGGTTGTCAATAAAGCAGTGATCTACTTCGCCGATTTTCGGAGCGTGCTCTTTGCGACGATGAAGACAAATCACAAGGATTCCGTTGTAAGTGATTCTGCATACACGCATTATGTTGATATCACTTGGAATAAGCTCGTCAGCGATGCTCTCGTTGAAGAAGAGATAATGAGACGTAAACTGAGCCTTCGCACCGATCAAGTCATAACATTTTTATTAAAACATCCTTCAAAAGAACTCCTCGAAACCTTCGCCACTCCAGGTGGGGGCTTTGATACACTTGCCTGCAAAAAATATCTTCGCAGCCCCGACCCTGACCTCGTCAGGACGCGGTTCTTAGACCATTATCAAATACAATTTGAACAAGATCGCCTGTTCCAAATCATCGCGCCGCGCACCAAATCCGAAGCGGAAAGAGGGAAACTCCTAGAGGAGTGGCTTTCAAAGCAAATTGCGAAAGCGAAAATCATTGATAGAAGAAGTGCGTTTGGTTATTATTGATCATTGATAAGACAACGATTTGGCTGATTTAAAGAGACCCGCACATTTTGTTTTTCGTTCTGATGAGAACCTCACGCCCGAACAGGCAGAGCTTCGCATCGAAAACGACGAGATATTTGATAACGACCCTGCTCGAGATAAAAAGCTCTCTCGCAGACGCATCGCCCGTGAGCGCGTATTGCAAATCCTGTATTCATCTTCGATGAATGACCGCAACATAGACGAGCTATTCAAAGAGCTTGTCTTAGGCGATACAGAATTGAATGAACAGGCAATCGAATTCTCCCGCTCGCTTCTTCGCAACTTCAATGCACACCATGATGTGATCGATGCGCTTATTACCGAACGGTTGGCTAATTGGGACTTTAAGCGTGTTGCCCTTATTGATAAAATTCTCCTTCAGATCGGCATTGCGGAATTCCTGTATTTTCCTGAGATCCCACCAAAAGCAACGATCAATGAATTGATCGAGATAGCGAAGGATTTCTCTACAGATGAAAGCAGTAAATTCATTAATGGTATTCTCCATAAGATCAAAGATGATCTCATCGCCAAAGGTGAGATGAATAAAGAAGGCAGGGGCTTGATAGATCAGAGTATCGGTGGAACTGCCTCTGATGAATAGAAGCTGATTACGGGTTTTTCAGTCGGACGGACCTTAGTCCGTCCTGATCGCCTTCAACAAACCACTCCACCTTGTCCGCTGTTTATAGTTTTCATGCAAGATATTCCAATCGCACTCTATTCCGGCGCAGGCAATGAATTTGTTGTTATTGATGCGTTTACTACACCTCTCGTCTTTGGCGAAGTCAAGATCAAAGACCTTGCGCGAACATTATGCAATCGCAAGGGCATCATCGGCTCGGATGGGATGATCGTCTTGGGAAGAAGCGGCAGGGCACCGTTTATGATGAACTTCTATAATCCTGATGGCTCGTTCGGTGCGCTCTGCGGTAACGGTGCACGGTGTGCAGTGCAGGCTGCTTTTGATGCTGGGATCATTGCTGATAGGAATACAACCTTTGAGGTTCTTGGTGAAGTCGTAAGTGCCGAGGCAACGGAAGAAAACAGAATTCGGGTACAATACAACGACCCTAAGAAGATCAAACTACAATTCAAGCTCTCTCTCGGCGGCGAGCTCGTCAATTGCCATTATGTTGATCTTGGCTCACAACATTCCGTTATCTTCTTTGATGAGATCGAGAAGCTCAGGGAACATACGATCGAAAATTTTGATATAGAGAGGTACGGCTCTGCCGTTCGGAATCATACAGATTTCCAGCCACTCGGCGCAAATGCCAACTTTGTTCAGGTTATGGAAGATCAGGAAGGCAAATATCTCCGTATTCGTACTTTTGAGCGTGGCGTTGAGGGCGAGACTGCCGCTTGCGGAACGGGTTGTATGAGTTCTGCTATTGTCGCGTATGGGACAAAGAAGATAGAAAATCTGCCGATCCGGCTGAAAACGCAGAGTGGAGAGTTCGTCCAAGTAAACTTCAACGTTGCTCAGGACGGGCATATTCATAACCTCACACTTGAGGGAAGTGCCATTCGGTTGCGGAGAGGGGTCGTTTCGGTCTGACGGGTAATTTTGTTCATTAATGGCTTTTCTGCGTCACAGCATCAGAGTTTTCGTATTTTTGTACTTTAACAGATATTAACAATTTTAGGAAATACGCACTGTGAGTGAACTTGCACTATCTCAAAGTGATACACACGATCATCACGCCCCGGTAAAGACAAGTACCGGAACGACGATGGGAAAGGTCTTTATGTGGCTTTTCCTCTGTCAAGATGCGTTGATGTTTATGGGGCTTTTTGCCGCATATATCTCCGTCCGCATTGGTCTTGGCTCCGCATGGCCCTCACCGAACAACCACCACACAGCCGAGCATTATCCGCTTGACATTAACCTCACAGCCCTTAACACGTTCGTGCTCATTTGTTCGAGCGTAACAATGGTGATGGCTGTACAGGCGACGCACTTCAAGAATATGAAGAGTGCTCTGAAGTGGCTTTCGTTTACGATCCTTGGTGGCTGTTTCTTCCTGGGCGTTCAGGTATATGAGTATAAGCATTTGATCGTTGGTGATGGCATGGGAATGGGCAAGAGCCTTTTTGATGCGACGTTCTTCGGCTTGACGGGTTTTCATGGATTACACGTTTTTAGTGGCGTCGTATACCTTCTCTGCGTTGCGATAGCAATGAAGTTAGGACCAAAAGAATATAAAGAGAACGGTTGGTTAATGGCGATCGGCAGAGTCATCTGCTTCGGTATCACGATGTTCTTGTGGTTTGACGTTCTGAAGGAATGGCCCCCACTTCCACACGTTATTGTTTCCATCGTTGGTGGTGCGTTGCCATATATTATGTGGCGCGGAATAAAATGGCTTCGCGAACGCCGCGATATGCCTGAGTTGGTGGAGATCGTGGGTCTGTATTGGCATTTTGTTGATCTTATTTGGATCATCCTTTTTACACTTGTCTATCTTTTGTAATAAGTTTTTTTTGAAAAATAGTCATAATCTTATGAGTCATACGATAGAACATACGCCGACAAACCATACGAAGACCTATCTGAAGATCTTCGGTTTACTTTTTACTCTGACTGTAGTAGAGGTATTCCTCTCGCAGATGGGCTTGCCGTATGCAGTGATGGTCATCACTCTGATTGTCTTAGCACTTGTCAAGGCAGGCTTTGTGGCAGTGTATTTTATGCACTTGAAGTATGAAGCAAAGTTTCTCTCGATCATTGGGTATGCCCCTCTCGCTGTGGCGAGCATCTTGATCTTATTCCTTGCGCTCGAATGGACATTCCAGCCACACTGGCTTTTTTAAGTGAGTGAGCCTGCTCCATTAGCTGACAGACAAAAAAAAATGCGGTATCTCTTCATAGGTATCGCCCTATGGGTCTTCTTTATTTTCCTTTTTCTCATGTTTGTGGTCTTTGTTGATTGGCATTAATGCGTAGATACTCTCCCATTTATCTTATTATCCTAAGCATTTTCTGCCTGTTTATTTCAGCTTGCACGAAGTCGGAAGAACTTCCGGGATTGAAACGACGAATCAACGAACTTGTTCAAAAATCCGCACCCCAAGAAAAGCATGATGGTATACCGCCTGAAGGTGTTGGTGGCGATCCACTCTTAAACCGGCAGAAAAATCGTGATGTTTCTCCGATGAAGATCGAAACCTATAGCATCGCACAATTACTCACTATCCCAAGCGAAAAACTTCGTGGTACGAATGACGATACCAGAAAATACTGGGATGCTGATGCAAAAGCATACGCTGAGAAATGGGAGAATAAGGGTGTGATGGTAGAAGGGTATATTACAAAGGCACGCGAATCCGGACTTGAATCAGCGAATGGCAGAAAGGAAAACCTCCGCGACATTCATTGCTGGATCACTGCTGATAAAAGGGCAAATAAGCGTGAAGGGATTATTGCCGAAGTAACGCCCCGTTGGAAAGTAAAGAATCCTTCGTGGACGGTTGACAATCTCTCAAGGCTTGCTAACCGCCACGCTCGTGTCCGCATTACAGGATGGCTCATGTGGGATGAAGAGCATCCTGACGAAGTTGGCAAATCCAGAGGTACGCAATGGGAGATACATCCAATGACAAAGCTTGAAGTCGAGAAGGATGGTGTATGGGAAGAATTGAAGTGACGAGAGTTTAGCGAAACATCTGAGTATGTCCGTTCAATGATTTTCCTCCATCTACCTTTCGTAAACCTTTCTTCTTCATTCTATCGTTTGTTATCGCTACTAATACTCATTTGTATAATATGAAGGCACGTATATTTTTTGTCCTTAGTCTTTTGATGCTGACATTGTTCTCTGTTGCGTCGGCTCAAAATGGTGGTCCAGCCCCTGCTCCTATGATTTCTCCAGATCCACAGATACATAGACCCTTGGACCTAACGAGGGGTAATGATCCTCTGAATGCACCGAAGAAATCGTATGCCGATAGCGCTGAATTTGTGAAGGCATTCAAAGAGTTCTACCCGACGATCAAGCCAAAACAATCCGTAAAAGAAATGGCGGAGCAAGCATTAGCACGTACATCACGTTCCTTCAAAGTGCAGGGCTTAGATTCCGTTGAGGCATCTGTTGTTGCAATGCATGGACTTGATACCAATGCTTCCGAAAAGATCTACTTTAATTTGTACCGAGAGAACCTCAGTGCAAAAGAATTGAAAGCGTACATTGCTTTCTTAAAATCGCCGGAGGGAAAACATGTAATGGAAGTTCTGCCTGCGCTTCAACGTGCGCAAATGGAAAGTACTCAGTACCCTCAGCGTACGATCATGTCGAATCTTCGTCCACTTATGCAAGCAGCGAATGAGAAAAGGATGAAAGAGAATCCACCCGAAGGTATCACAGACCCACGTGCTATGCATAGAACGGTGCCACCTCTGGTAATAAGAATGCCGCCACGTGATTCACTTGCGCCAGCTCTGATCGGGAAATAATGCAGCAATCTATCGGCGTTTTTGATTCGGGTATTGGCGGGCTCACCGTTGTGCGAGAGTTACTGCAGTTGGTGCCGAATGAACGCATCGTGTATTTCGGTGATACCGCGAGAGTACCGTATGGCTCGAAATCAAAAGAGACCATCCGCCGATATGCGATCGAAGATACAGAGCTATTACTGGGGCAGAACGTTTCGCTCATTGTCATTGCCTGCAATACCGTAAGTGCCGTTGCTCTTGATGTCGTTCGCTCGCTTGCAGGTGCCATTCCTGTTATCGGCATGATAGACCCTGCGGCTCGTGAAGCAGTTGCGCGAACTCGTAATAATCGTATCGGTATCATCGGTACGAATGCAACGGTCGCAAGCCATGCCTATGATGAAGCAATTGCACGAGAAGCAGTGAGCGCAGGGAAAACTATCGAAACATTCTCTGCTGCTTGTCCGCTTTTTGTGCCGCTTGCCGAAGAAGGATGGGATCAACATCAAGCGGCTCTACTCATTGCCGAAGAATACTTACGACCGCTCAAAGATAAAGATGTTGATACGCTGATCCTGGGCTGTACGCATTATCCTGTTCTTGCAGAGACGATCGCGAATGTGATGGGGGACCATGTAACCTTGATCAACTCCGGAGCAATTGCGGCAAAGGAAGTCGAGCTTCATATTTCGCATCCATCTGCTGTAGCCCATGAAAATATCTTTATGGTTAGTGATGTCCCTTCCAAATTCCAAGAAGTAGGCGAGCGTTTTCTCGGTACAACTCTCCCGAATATCCACCAAGTTCTTTTCAAAGAAGCATGGGTTCTGCAGCGGATGTAGCTGAGAGTTCATTTTAAGATATCTTTCATTTTTCAAACCCTCACAGAACTCTTTTAGAGTAGTATAGATGTTTATCTCCTATTGAGGAAGTAAGCTATCGAAAGGCTAAAAATGGAAACCATGACCGTTAAAGAACAAATTACGAATGCTTTGATCGATCTCCCTGATACTGACACTATCGAAGAGGCGATGGAAAGACTGTATGTTCTCTACAAACTTCAAGAAGGCATTGAAGCAGTTGAACGGGGAGACGTTGTCACCCATGAAGAAGCCAAAAAACGCCTTAGTGCATGGCTCGTATAACGTGGTCTGGTCCGGCTATTCGAGACGTTGAACGAATAACTGAATTTATCGCCCTTGATGCGCCAATGCGTGCATCGCTCTTTGCCAGAAAAATCATTCGAGCGGTTGAACTCCTTTCTCAATTCCCCAATATTGGTAGAATTATCCCAGGTAAAGATGACCCACAATACAGAGAATTGATTTTTGGGAATTACAGAATTATGTATCATATCGTACATAATGACGAAATTGAAATACTTTCTGTTTACCATTCTGCTCGGCAATTTGATGCTTCGAGTTTAGACTAATTTTGATTCATGCTCATTCGCTCTATATCAGGTTTACGAGGAATTACCGCTTCTGCTGAAGGACTCACCAATGAAGTCATTCAGAACTATGCACTTTCCTTTGCTACGTTGCTTGGCAATACCGGCACTATAGCTATCGGTTACGACGGGCGAAGTGGTGGTGAGTCAGTGTATTCGTTCATCTGCGAGGAAGTCACCAAAGCGGGATGTGATGTCATGACACTTGGCATGGTGCCAACTCCGACTGTGATGTTTGCCGTAGAGAAGAATGAAAATATCATCGGAGGTATTTCCGTGACGGCAAGCCATAATGGGCAGGAGTGGAATGGGATGAAGTTTATTGCCGCCACAGGGCTTTTCCTTGATAAGAAGCAAAATGAAAAGCTTTGGAAAATTCTTGATGGAGGAACAGCAAAGCTCGGCGCAACGCATGGCTCAATTATCGCAGGGGAAGACGTCGTTGATGAGCATATTGAAAGTGTTCTCGCTATCCCGTTCTTGGCGTTGGAAAAAATACGCGAAAGAAAATTTCGCATCGTACTTGATGCTGTCAATGCAAGTGGCTCATTCATCCATCCAAAGTTATTAAAGAAGCTCGGCGTCGCGGAGATCATCGGCGTAGCAATAGATGGCTCCGGTGTATTCCCCCATAAGCCTGAACCTGTTCCGCAGAATCTGACGTCGCTCTGTGAAGCTGTGCTCAAGCATAAAGCTGATCTCGGCATTGCTGTTGATCCTGATGCAGATCGCTGCGTGCTCATCATGGAGAACGGTGAGCCATTCATCGAAGAGAATACTATCGTGCTTGCGGCGGAAGAAGTGTTGAAGAATAGTCCTCGCGGACAAAAAATTGCCGTAAATCTTTCGACGACGCGGGCAGTGGATGATATTGCAGAGCAATACGGGGCGGAAGTGCTCCGCACTCCCGTTGGCGAGATCAACGTTGCCAAAGAGATGATAAAAGAATCTGCTATCATTGGTGGTGAAGGTTCGGGTGGTGTGATCTATCCCGCTGTGCATACGGGAAGAGATTCGCTCGTCGCTGTTGCGCTTGCACTGAGCAACTTAGCATCAACCGAAATGACGGCATCCCAGAAGAAGAACGCATTGCCGAAATATGAGATCGTTAAAGCAAAGATCGATCTTGAAAGCACCGAGCAAGTACAGTCTGTTCTTGCCGGAGTCAAGGCGAAGATGGCATTGAAGGCAAGGTCGATCAATGAAGAAGATGGTATCCGCTTTGATTTCTATAAAAGCTGGCTTCATATCCGCCCTTCCAATACCGAGCCGATCATTCGCCTCATCGCCGAAGCCCCGACGCGAGAAGAAGCCGAGGAGCTGATCAGCGAAGCGCAAAGTTAATGCTCAAACTTTCAC
>JBKJHR010000233.1:0-5087 GCA_046598695.1 Kapaibacterium sp. (SeqCode) | reverse complement strand
CGTTGTAAGAAGAAATTCCGATTGTCTTATTTTTTTTTATTTCTAGGTCTACCTTGCTTTGAATTCATTTTCTTCTTTATTTGTGCTGGCAATTCCTCTATCGTTTTGGTGAGCTTATTGAGTTTTTCTTCAAACTCCTCTTTTGTAACAAGTTCTTTTCTCATGTCATATAAGAGCCCATAAGAGTAAGGGTCGTTTGCCGCCAAAGTAGTTGAGATAAATGCCTCATCAATAAGTTGAGCATACCTAATTACACCTGTACTTGAAAACCCACCGTCTTGTTTGTTTTGAACATTACCCACAAAAAGACTAATCATTAATGCTTCTAAAACGTGAACTTCATCTTTGGCATAAATATGTTTGTTTACAGTCGTTGTGCCTAACTGGTAAATATCTTTTCCTTCATATTTTGTTGTCTTATTTACTACCTTGTGGAAGCCAAACCAACTGAATCTATTCCATTTTTGACTAAGTTGGTCTGCCAAATGCTCTTCTAGTCTTTTCCCTAGAATCCTAGTATCTAGGACTTCCTCTTTCTGATCATCTTTTTTTTGCTCATCTTTATTCCCTTTATATCCAACTTGACCAATATAAATTGGAGTTAGATCGTTATATAAAACATAGATACCCTTTTGGCTCCAAAAATTGGCAACTCTCCCTTTCTTAGCATCATGATTTCCCCGAGTCTTGCTCCCTAAAATTAGCTTATTTTTCCAGTCTACATAATCTCTTTTCCATAGTAACCCATAATTCTGTATGAGCACTTTCGACGATTTGTCTGTACCAGTTACAAATTTTTTATTCGGCATATTAATAGGATTGTAAATGCAAATGGTTACAAATATACATAAAAAAAAAAGAGAGGAATCCCGTTTTCACAAGATTCCTCTTTCGTAATTTCAGATTCGTAGTAGCTTAGGTGCCTGCTGCGTAATCCATTGAGTAGGCGACCTGCTCTTCGGTGAGGATGTCAATTTTGACACCGCTTGCTGCGAGCTTAACACCTGCGATCTCCTGATCTTGTTCGACAGGAATATCATAGACCTTACCGCGCTCCATGAACTCAACACCCTTGTCAACATTCACCAAGCGAAGCTGTGACATGAACTGGTTCGCGAAGCTCATATCCATTACCTCTGAAGGATGTCCTTCAGCAGCAGCCAAGTTCACAAGTCGACCCTGTGCGAGGAGATAGACTCTGCGATTGCCGGAGAGAAGATACTCTTCGCAATTTGCGCGGATCGTGCGCTTATTTGCCATGCGATCTTCGAGTTCGGGGATGTTGATCTCGCAATCATAGTGACCTGTGTTGCAGAATACAGCGCCGTCTTTCATCGAATCGAAGTGACGTCCGACGAGAATATCCTTCACGCCTGTTGCTGTGATGAAGATGTCGCCAACCTTTGCGGCTTCATCCATCGTCATAACCTGCATACCTTCGAGCGATGCCTTCAAAGCAGCTGTTGCCTTTACTTCGGTAACGATGACGTTCGCGCCCATGCCTTTGGCACGTGTTGCGACGCCCTTACCGCAATGTCCGTAACCTGCGACAACAACGTTCTTTCCTGCAAGGAGGATAGATGTTGCGCGGATAACACCATCAAGTGTTGATTGACCCGTACCATAGACGTTATCAAAATCCCACTTGGTCTCAGCGTCATTGACAGCGATAACAGGATACATAAGCTTTCCGTCATCAGCCATAGCGCGAAGGCGATGAACGCCAGTCGTTGTTTCTTCGGTACCGCCGATGATGCTCTCTACGAGTTCGGGATACTTGCTGTGAACAGTGATGATAAGATCAGCACCGTCATCAAGCGTGAGGTTTGGCTTGAAATCGAGAGTGCGATCAATACACCAATAGAATTCTTCGACGTTCATGCCATACCAAGCGTACATTTCCGTCTTTCCGCCAACAGCAAGAGCTGCGGCAACTTCGTCATTGGTCGAGAGGGGATTGCAACCGCTCCATGAAACTTCGGCACCTGCGGCTGCAAGAGTTTCGATGAGAACTGCTGTCTCTTTTGTTACGTGTAAGCAACCAGCGATCTTATAGCCCGTAAGTGGCTTTGTCTTTGAATATGTCTCGCGAAGTGCCATCAAGACCGGCATACGGCTTTCAGCCCATTCGATCTGGCGGCGACCTGCATCAGCAAGCTTTAGATCTTTAACTTTATAGCGTCCCTGTTTCTCGTCCATAATAGTAGTATAAAAGTGTAAAATGTATTTTGTAACGCCACGAAAACATCATAGAATAGATGTTCGTTCTGATATATTGTTTATAGAGATATTTGATAGTATAGTGCCTTAGCGTTTTGCGATCACAAGCCCCTTTTTTACCGTTCGGAAAGCTCCGTCATCGCTTGATATGACGAGCGTATATAAGCCAATTGGCAATGTTCTTCCGTTGATGTCCTTGCCGTCGTAGGTAATGGTTGCATTGGCAATCATTCTTTTCTCCGAAACGATCACCGCGATGAGATTGCTTCTTGCATCATAAAGCTTTGCGGTGATGCGATGCTCGTTCTCGTCTGGAATAGCAATGTCTATATCTAACACATCCTCAAAGCCATCACCATCAGGCGAGAAGGGATTGGGATGAATACTAATGCTAACGTTCGTTGCGATGTTTAACGAATCAGTATTCAATGAGTTACGAGCAAGTGGAGTCGCCCCGCGATCATCAAGGCACGCTCCCCAATTCTTCGCATCTTGGGAGGTATCGGTCAAGTCTCTGCGCTCAAGCGAAACTCCAATTCCTGAAATTGCGCCATACCATGAATGAAGATAATGAATGCTATCTATAGGCGAATGGTTGGGATTTTGAATAGAGAGTATTCCCTCATCAGTGTTGAGATTGAGGTCAGTCTTGCCAAGAATAATGACACCGCTCTTTTGTGCAAGTTCGGGATAGGATGTGAGTAACTTATCATTCGCACTGATGAGAATAAATTGTCGAGGCGGAATGCGATATCTTGGTAAGGTGAATGCGCGAGTTGATGAAGGTGATGAAGAGCTGCGAAGGATACAACCTACGAGATCTACCGTATGACTACTCTGATTGTATAGTTCAACCCATTCGCAGGATGCACTCGTAGGCTGATTCATCAATTCATTGAATACAAGCGTTCTCGGCAGTGCGGGGAAGAGCAGTGCAATGCGCAGTGTATCGTTGCTATGAAGTTCATCACCCGATGCATTGACGATAGCCGTGAGTGAGTCCAGTCCATAGTCTGCATTGAAGATCGTGAAGTCTATCGTAGCAGAGTCTCTCGGTTGAAGGATAGCGGGAAGTCCAACTTGAGCAATTGGCAAAGGTGATGCCGAATGATATAGCAGTAGTTCTGCATCGGTAACGGCTGATCTACCTCCATTATAGATAGTAGCTTGCAATCCGAGATCTTCGCTTGAAGATGTAATTCTTACCAGATGAATAAATGATACATCTTTCTCGCGCCGTCGGATTGAGTTTGGTGAAGAAGGCGTTGCGCCGCGCGGATCTATGGATGAAGCAAAATTTGAAGCGATGCTTGGTGAAGTATCGTCAATCCTCTCGAGCGACTTTCCGCTCGTGCCACCCCATGTTGCAGCATAAGAAATACTATCAATCACAGCGCCACCAGAATCTTTCAATACGACGAGGTCAGCGTCGTTATTAAATGTCGGAAGCGTAACTTTAAGTATCTTTGTATTTGTAAGCGAATACTTTGCCGAAAGCGCAATCGAGTCTTTTGTCAGCAGAATATAGCCATTTGGTTCAATAGTGAAATCAGGCAGTTTCACGGTCTTGACGGCATCGGAAATCGTCCAACCATGAGCAGAGATGCTCGTCGCTCCCGAATGATATAGCTCAACCCATTCCGGCTCAGGTGTGCTCGGCGCATACATCAGTTCGTTGATGACAACGGACTGTGCGAAGAGGGAGGACCCGCTTGCCATGTAAAGAGCAAATACAAAGCCAATGAATTTCATTTGTCAAATTTACGGAGAATTGTGGTGTCTAATTCCTAGCATCGTATTTTTGTCTTAATTATGAGGATTACTTATTTTCAAGACACCGATACGCTCTTCGTCGAATTTGCTGATGGAGATGCCTCAGATTCCCGCGACCTTGATGAAAATACGCTCGGCGATTATGACGATAAGGGAAATCTCCTTTCCCTCACAATGGAGCACGCCTCAAATCGTGTCGAACTCAATTCATTCTCCTACGACACCGAACGAGCAATGGTGCATTCTTGAGTTCATTCATGATTCATCTCCGTTAGGATTATATGTCTATAGGCGTGACTGTATGCCGACAGAAGGAGGTGGGGAATCGTATATAAAGTACGGAATCTCATGTCCCAAAATTACGAAGAAACACTGTTCCATTTTATCAATCGGGAATAAAGGAACTTACGGTATGTTATTCGGCTTCCACTGTGCATGTCCAAACTAAATACTATTATGAGTCTATCCACCACCCGATTACTCATTTTTTGTCTTTCACTCCTGATAATTTCATCAGGAGTGAAAGCCCAGTTTTTATGGAAAACTTCACATTCAAATACGGATGCTGACACGTCTAATGTATATGGCTTTAGCGCAGTGTCTTGCTCAGGAAATAACTGTACTTCATCTGCCGTTGTTTATAATAAAGCAACTAGATTCTATGAAATACTCTTTTTTCACAGTACAGATGGAGGCTTAACTTGGGAAATTCAAAACCCTAACTTATCTCTATCAATATTTACAGGTCGTAGTAGATTTAATGCAATTCAACAGATAGATGCAGACAATGTTGTTGCCGTAGGGGATTCAGGTCTTATTTTCAGAACTTTCGACGGTGGGAAAACATGGAATAAACAGGACAGCAAGACTGATATAAGCTTCACTGCTGTTCATTTCTCTAATAATCAAGTTGGTATTGCAATTAGTTCTCACGATGCTACCGGCTCGGTTTTTCTTACGAATGATGGAGGAAACCATTGGGATTCAATTCAGACAGGGCGTTCCTTACTAAGGGATTGTTATTCCTATGGGAATGGAAAATATAGAACCTTCCGGCAGGGATTTCATCCTATCTACACCACTGTAGATAATTG
>JBKJHR010000038.1:0-10710 GCA_046598695.1 Kapaibacterium sp. (SeqCode) | reverse complement strand
GCGGGTTTCCAATTCGGGTTGCGGAGTAATGCGGCAGGATGGTAGGTAACCATTACCTTCGCTCCACGGAAATCATAGACATTACCACGCATCTTCGCAAGCGTATCTATTCCATTCTTCAGCAGATTCATTCCTGCAACGCGTCCCATACAGAGGATCATCTTCGGCTTGATAATATCTATTTGCTTCCAAAGATATGGCTCGCATGCGGCAATTTCCGCAGATTGCGGGTCACGGTTGCCTGGAGGACGGGACTTCAATATATTTGCAATAAAGACCTCTTCACGTGGGAAATTGATCGCCGCGATCATCTTATCAAGCAGCTGACCACCGCGCCCCACGAATGGCACACCTTGTTTATCCTCTTCAGCTCCGGGAGCTTCGCCGATAACCATCACTTTTGCATTCGGATTACCAACGCCAAAGACGAAGTTTGTCCGCGTTTCATGCAATGCACACATCGTGCATTGGTCGATCTGTGACTTCAGCGTCTCAAGATCAGTCGCATTCTGCCAATCAGTATTTATCGGGAATACTACTTTTTTCATTGTTGACTGTCCTAAAAACATGAACTCCTCGCCTACCTGCAATTTTTCCTGCGCCCAGCGTTCAATATCCGTCAATACATCTGTTAGATTTCTCTCAGACATTTGCAAGCTCGCTAATGAGTGAAAGAATTTCTTTAGCGCATTGCGCCTTCGTCATCGTCGGCAATTCTCTTTTCACCCCGCCTTTTGTAAAGATCGTAATGCGATTCGTATCACCGGAAAATCCTGATCCCGCTTCATCGTAATGATTCAGTATGATCATATCAAGTGATTTTGTAATGAGTTTTTTCTTCGCATATTCTTCGCCTCGCTCACTTGATTCGAGCGCGAAGCCAATAATGTGCTGTGATGATTTTTTATTGACCGCTATCTCTTTGAGAATATCAGATGTCGTTTCAAGATCAAGGTGCATCTCCAAACCATCGATTTGCTTTTTGAGCTTCTGCTCCGAATAGTTCTTAATGCGATAATCACTGACTGCCGCACTCATAATAACAATATCATGACCTGCCAATTGTTGCATCACTGCTGAGCGCATCTCTTCTGTCGTCTCAACATCAATGCGGTTCACAAGTGATGATGACGCAATATGCGATGGACCCATGATAAGAGTAACATTCGCACCAAATTCATTCTTTGCAACATCAGCAATTGCCGCACCCATCTTTCCGCTCGAGCGGTTACCAATAAAGCGAACAGGGTCTATGGGTTCGTAGGTAGGTCCTGCAGTGATAAGGATATTCTTTCCTTGAAGAGGCAAAGGGAAAGGGGTGTGGGTTGCGGATTGTTTACTCTCAAGTAATTCTTCAAAAAGATCAACAACTTCACTCGGTTCTCGCATCCTTCCATAGCCCGACAAACCGCTCGCAAGTTCGCCGCTTATCGGCTCAATAATACCAATACCTTTTGATCGCAACCATGCAACATTTTCTTGCACAGCAGGTTGAAGCCACATCTCTTCATCCATTGTAGGTGCAATGACAAGAGGCGTACCTTCTTTCAATGATGCTGCAAGTAGTAAAACTGGATTATCATAAATTCCGTATCGAAGTTTGCCGAGAGTGGTTGCAGAACACGGCGCGATCAACATCGCATCTGCTGAACGTCCAAGATGAATATGCCACGTGGAGTTCGATGAAGTAACAGAAACATTCGCCGAAGGGAAGATGGAAGTTTCCGTTTCATTCTGTGTAAGAACTGATAGGGCGTAGGCTGTTGTAAACTTCTCGGCTGAGTTCGTCATCGCAGGATGAACATCTGCGCCACGACGCATCAATTCACGCGCAATGATCGGTGCTTTTATTGCGGCGATCGAGCCTGTTATCCCGTATATGATTCTCTTGGCTTTAAGCATATTTAATCAAACACGGCATTAACCGCTTTCCTCACTTCTTCTTCCGTGTTGTAAAAATACGGAGCGAACCGGAGCCTTCCAGCACGAACTGCGACAATAATATTCTTCTCGTGAAGTCTCTTTATTATTTCGTCTGCATTTTCAATCGAAGCACAAGCAATCCCTGCTCGCTCCGATTCATTCTTCGATGTAATAACCTGCACTCCTCGCTTCTCAAGCATATCAATGATAAGTCCGCTAAGATAAAGCGTCTGCTTTTCCATGTCATCAAATCCGAATTCACCGAAGAACTTCAGCGAGGCATTCATCGCAATGATACCGGGATAATTGAGCGTTCCATTCTCATACCGTCCCGCATCATCACGCAACCGATTCGTATCGAAATTAAAATGATCGAACGCATTCTTCACGCTCGTCCAACCCATCGATGATTGATGTATCAGTTTCTGCACTCGCTCGCTCACATATACAAATGCAACTCCCTCCGTACTCATCATCCACTTATGCGACCCAACAGAAAGAAAATCTATATGACATTTTGTTACGTCAATACTGCGATACGGGACGCTTTGAATACCATCAACAGAAAAGATGATGCCCTTCTCCTTGCAGAACGCGCCGATTGATTCAAGATCAGCTCGGTAGCCTGACGAAAATTGTACTGAGCTAATGGAAAGCAATTTCGTCTCGGGTTTTATGTGTTCTTTTATGACATCAAGGGTTATACGATGATCTTTTGCATCATAAAAATCAATGATCGCTCCTTTGCGGGCTTGATTCAAGAATGGATAGACATTTGAAGGGTATTCATAGCGATATAAAAGAATTCTATCGCCCTCTTTCCATTCCAATCCCTCTGCAAGGATGTTTAAGCCTTCGGCAGTATTAAGCGTAAATGCAATTCTATCAGATGTCGTATGGAGAATATCTGCGAGGAGCTTCTTCGTCTCGATCACTATCTTCGGTGCATACGGATAACTCTCAATATCCTTCAGCGAGCGACGCTCAAGGTATTTATTTACAGCCTCGCGGACGCGGAAGGACATAGGGCTGATCGCCGCATGATTGAGATAGATCATGTCCGTCCAGGTATGCGGGAATTGACGTCTTGCCTCTGAGATATTCACGATGAAGTACTTTGTGATTTCAATATCGCTTCTACTTTTCTCACATCTTCTATCGTATCAACAGCGATTGCTTTGTAATCGGTTTTGATCGTATTGATAACATAGCCGCCATCAAGCCAACGAAGCTGTTCCAATTTTTCCGCATCTTCGAGCTTGCTTGGAAGAAGTTCTATCACTTGTCCTAAGATCTTTCTACGGAAGCCATAGATGCCAATGTGCTGCCAATGAAGTCCATCGGGAAGCATGTTGCTCGGTTCGCGTTCGAACGGTATTGAGGCGCGAGAGAAATACAGTGCTCTCCCGTCAGAGCAGAGCGCAGCTTTCACCATATTCGGATCATGCAGATCTTCTCGCGAAGTTAGCGGTGTGACGGGTGTAACGATCTTTGCAGAAATATTTCGCTCAAAATATGAGACAATATCTTCGATAACTTTCGCTTCAACGAGTGGTTCATCCCCCTGCACATTTATGACAATATCAATATCGCTCGGCAGTTCACGTGCGGCGAAGGCGACGCGCTCTGTCCCGCTGGTGCAGGATTCGGGCGTCATGATAGCCCTCCCACCAAAGGATTCGACATGTCTGGTGATCTCGTCACTATCAGTTGCAATGGCAAGCACAGCAACACCACTCGCCTCGGCACATCTACGCCAGACGCGCTCGACAAGCGATATACCGTGAATTTGATGAAGCGGCTTGCGTGCTAATCTGGTGCTCCCCAGCCGTGCCGGAATAATTACTGCTGTTTTCATATCTACAAATATGCATCATGCTTTCCGTCCCTTCCATGAACTTCGCAATCCGAGAGCATTTTTGAAAAAGCTCACCCATTGCAAGATCGTCGAAAGAATAATTGAAAACGGAAGACGGAAAAGAAAACTTCCTGCGAGATGATATGTCCGTATAATTCGGAAATAATTCGCATAAAGAACAAATGTTGAACACAATACGATCAATGAAGAAAGAAAACACCGCATCGAAACGAGAGGACCTATTACAAAAGCACTAAGTAATGTGAGAGATGTAAAAAACAATGCAATGACACTTCCTGTCGCTTGAAATGAGTTACGAATGAACCCACTCCATGCTTCGCTGAAGCTATTATACATTTTACACGAAACAAGATCAGAACCGTATGCAAACGCTACAGAATATCCCGCTTGTTTCATTCTTCGCGCCGTATGCAAGCCATCGTGCAAGCTATCCTTGATCGCCTCATATCCGCCGATCTTCGATAATGTATCTTTCCTAAACAATTGCACCTGTCCACATCCTGCAACTGCACTCGGGTATTTTTTATCACCGACCAATTGCATCGGCAATAGATGAAGAAGCGTTGAGAAGATGTGATTAACAAGGAGATCAGTTGATGGTGTTGTTATCTGCCTGGGAAAGATGGAGAAATAATCAGCATTTGTATTGTGGGATTGTTGAATTATTGAGGAAATCGCCCCCCTCTTCAAATACACATCACTATCCATAAATAGCAAGTATTCTCCCTCTGCGTCATTCGCAACCTGAGACATCGCCCACACTTTCCCTCGCCAATCATCGGGCTTGGGTTTTCCATGAATGAGAGTAATGAATTCAGGATACTTTTGGAGATAGAGATGAATAATAGAAGGTGTTGAATCTATTGACTCGTCATCCAAAATAATTATTTCTAAAATTACACTTCGTTCGAGAAGTATTGAATCAAGTAATCGTGCAACATTCACCTCTTCATTGCGCATTGGGAGGCAAACCGATATCATGTGTTTCACTCCTACATCATCACTCTGCTGAAGCTTCGGAAATAATCGAAGATTGCGCATTGCTTGGAATGCAAGCGCAAACTGCAAGCAGGCGACGATGATGGCAAGTATTATCATTTATCTCAGGAGCGATCTTCCTCACTGTCTATATAAGAGCGAGTATTTAACTCAGCATTCTGCATCAAAGGCGGTTCGGACTTTGCGCGAACAAGCCACTCCCACTCATGCTCATCTCTTCGTGAAGCACTCTGCAATAGATTATTTGTTTGTAATTGCAGATGTTGACGAAGTATTTCGTTTACAGTGTCGACATTTGTTGAGTTTACTTTCGAAATAGCAAAGAGTATAACCGGACGTGATTCATTCCAGAATTCATATTCAATACTTACAGCATAGACTGGTATTTCAGGGAAGAGTCGCGCCGTCGCTTCTAACCCACGTTTGAATTCTGGCTGTTCACGACGATTACTGACAAACTCGGCTTGTGGTGTAATAAATAATGCTCTTCGTTCATCGCTGACAAATAGATCTCTTACGGTGCGCATATATGACAACGCCATCTCGCTTGTCACAGGAAAAAGTCCTACGGATTTTAATATCCAATACTTCTTAAGTTGCGCAGCATCCATCGGCGCAAACATTGTAAGACCTGTTCGCTTTGAGATAAATGCTGCCATCATTACATCCCACCAACTTGAATGCGTACCATAGATGATCGCTTTTGGTGCGGTCATCAACTCCTTCCATGTAGTGAGTGAGGCAACCGAAATACCTACACCATCAAACGTCTTCTTGAGAAGTCGTTCGGTGTACCATAAGAAACCATTGGAAATAAATGTATTATGCTTGGGTACCATAACCTTAGAGTACCAACGTTTGAAGCCGAGGAAGGTCTCCCGTTATCTCGCCTGCGGCAATAAGCCCAGACATAAGCGACATCGGCACACCAGCGCCAGGATTCACCGTTCCCCCTGCAAGGTGGACATTTGATAAACCTGGATAATTATTGCGATGCTTGAATCCACCCTTCATTTTTCCGTGTGATGCAAAGCCATAGATATTTCCATTGTATGTATTAAAGCGAGATCGGATATATTCCGGTGTCATTACTTTCTCCACAACAATGTCGCTTTGGAATTGCTGTTGTAATAAGCGTTCAGTCTTTGCGTAGATAATATCTGTGAATGGCTTAATTTCTTCTTTCCAATTCGTCTTCCCATTCAAGGAGGGAACGTGGATGAGAAAATATAAACTCTCTTTGCCCTCTGGTGCCATGGACGAATCTGTTTTCGATGCATCACAAATATAGATCGTTGGGTCGGGAGGGCGAACCCCTTTTTTATATATTGCGGTGAATTCCTCCGTGCTTTCGCGGCTAAAAAGGAAATTATGATGTGCCAACTTTTCGATGGGCTTCTTTACTCCTGCAAATATCACTACGCCAGAACACGCTTGTGGCTTATCAAGAGGTTGCTCACCAAGTATTGTAGTACGAAGAGTGTTCAGATCGGCATTAAAGACAAATTCATCCGCTTTGTAGCTCTTGCCATTTGCTGTGATCACTTCATTGAACTTACCATTATTCCGATTTACAGCTGTAATTTCTACATTGGTTTCTATCACCCCACCAAGTTCGGTAAATCGCTTAGAAAGCGCAGAGGCGATCTGGTTCATTCCGCCCATCGGATACCAACATCCTTTCCGAAGTTGTACGTGAAGCATCAAACCGAAAATTGCAGGTGTAAGAAACGGCGAGCTACCGACATACTGTACAAGATGTTCGAGCGTTTGAATAATATGTTTACTTTTTAAACGCTTCGTCAACAAGTCCATGTATGTCTGCCAAGGACGAAGCGTGGAGACAAGCTTGATCGATGATGGATCAAACTTCCTCGATGCCATAATATCTCCGACACTTCCAACATTGCGAAAAAAGAAATTTTCTTCGCTTAGTTTGTACAGATCATCTCCAACGCGAAGTAGGTCACGAAAACCATCTACATCGTGCGGCGAGATGCGTCGCACTTCTTCAAGCTGTTCCTCCGTATCACGTTTCAACTCAAACACCGTACCATCCTCGAAAAAACAACGCCATTGCGGATCAAGATTAACAAGCTCCAAATAATCTTCAATATTTGCACCACTTTCCTTAAAGAGAATGCGTAAGATCCCCGGCAGAGTCAGAATAGTTGGACCAGTATCGAATGAAAATCCTTGCTCTTGATACACACCAAGTTTCCCACCAGGTGCCTCATTACGCTCCAGGAGGGTGACACTCCATCCTTTTGACTGCAGATGCAATGCACTCGCGAGTCCGCCAGCACCTGAGCCGACAACAACTGCTGTTTTTTTTGAGGTATTCATTTTTACGTTATGCTTTTCTTTTCATTCTCTCCAAAAAACGACTTCCTACCTTATCTTTTCCATTAAAGATCGCCCATTGCGGTAATGCTATTCGTGAGAAGAAGCCAGGGGTCACTATCGTCTGTGTTTTCGTCAATTGCCTCATATACTCAACTCCACCGGAACGTCCAACGCCGCTCCAACCCGATCCTCCCATTGATACAGATGGGATTCCTGCCGAGATGAGAAATTCGTTGTGGTTGACTACGGATGTACCACACTCACGCTCAATCTGATTACGCTCTTGTTTGGACAACCCGAGTGTTGTCGTCATCAATCCACCATACTCACTTTGTGTCCATTCTGTAACTTCATCAATGCTGTCATAGGCAATGAGCGTCAAAACAGACGCAAATGGGACACCTTTGCCCATCATGCAATGAAGCGTATGCGCTTTGAGCGACTCACGATCAGGTGCTTCAAGAAGTACATACTGATCTTTATCTCTTTCGATCAATTTAAGGTTGTAGTTCTCACATCCTTCCTTAATAAATGATTCAATTGCATGTTTTGTATTTGATGTCATGTACCCCTTGAACTCTCTCGCATTCAGAGGATCCTGCGACGATAGATGCAAGGCAGAAAGCAATGCCTCTCGGTTCTTCCGTTTGTACCATAATATCTTCGGTGCGATGCAGGTCTCTCCGCTATGTGTCGTCAGTGCCCAAAGGAGATGATCCATATATAATTTCTTCGGCAGTTCCTCTCCTGTTACAACAGAATCATTTCCAGATGCTTCGATGATTGCCGGAATGAATTTTTCTGCAGCTTTATGCGCGATCAATTTCCCCACTGCTACCGAGCCTGTGAATACAACTCCGTCAATTTTTTCCCATACCGCATCAATTGACGATGGGTCACTCGATAGATATACGGTACGCTCTTTCAACTCATATACTGATGCAAAAATATCATAAATGATCTTACAACTCTTTTCTGCATTCGGTGATGGCTTGAAATATATGGTGTTGCCTGCAAACAAAGCAAGGGCGATTTGCCGGAAGTGTATTTGTAGCGGGTAATTCCATGTCCCGATTATCAGTATGTTCCCTAACGGCAAACGGTGCTCGACCATCTTTCTTCTCCCGAACGAAAATGGTAGAAATGATCGTAGCTTTTTAGGGATATATATTTCTGCGGCAGATGAGCGCAACCACCGGACGACAGACTGAGAAACAATAAACTCTGTCGCGAATACCTCACGTTCGCTGCGCCTAGTTTCTTCGGCGATCGTCTTGAGTAATGTATCTTTATGCTCACGAAGTGAGCGTCGTAATCCACGCAGGGCACGTATGCGATCAGCTCGCGTCATCAAGGGCGTTCTTCTTTGCATATCAGATCCGTTGCGATCTGGGCAGATTGGAATATCGTTGGAAGTCCCGATCCTGGGTGTGTACCACCGCCTACAAGATACACATTTGAGAATTCCTCAAACTTGTTGCGAGGTCGGAAAATCAGCAATTGATCAAGTGTATGTTGAAAACTAAAGACTGCACCGTATGCAACATTAAAATCATCACGCCATGAGAGTGGGTCAATGCGCTTTTCTATTTCAATGGAATCACTCAGGTCGATCCCTAGTCTTTCTTTAATTTTTGTGAGGAGTGTTGTACGGTACTCATCCGATGCCGTAGCCCAATCCATTTTCCCTATCTGAAGATTCGGAACGGGTGAGAGGATATACAATCCTGATTTTCCTTCTGGTGCAACTGAAGCATCACTTGCACTTGCATTACAGATATAGAACGATGGATCAGATGAAAGTTCACCTGTCTCGCTAATATCTTTTAGAAACGACTTGTAATCACGTGAGAAGACAACCGTATGGTGCGAAAGGTCAACCTCTTTATTCAGTCCGAGATAGAGCATGTATGTAGAGCAGCTATATTTCATGTGCTCCAATTTTTCATCGGAATATTTTTTTCGATCAGCGCTATCAACCGTATTCAAAAGGAATGATGCTATATCTGCATTTACAACATAGTGATCGAATTCATACTCATCTCCACCAGCAGTTATTTTTGTGATGCGGCGATCGTCAACACTCACGTGCTCAACGGGTGTACCAAGCTTAATATCAACACCTATCTCAGTCGCTAACTTTGCAAGGGCAGAAGTAATTTGATTGAGTCCGCCGATGGGATGCCAGATCCCATACTTTTGCTCAATAAAATTCAAGATGGAAAAGAGCGATGGGCAATGATACGGCGACATTCCTAAATACTTTGCTTGAAACCCAAAAGAAAGCTGTGTTCGCTCGTCCTTAAAAAAACTCTGAAGCTCTTTGGCAAGTGAGCGATCAGGGCGAAGATAGGGAAATGCTTTGAGGAGATTCATCGAAGCGAGATCGCCGGCCTTGAGGTAAGGTGTGCTGAGAATCGGAAGTATTGCAGAGAGCTTCTTATCCATGTATTCGTAATACTTCGGATATTGGTCTGCATCGCAAGGCGCAAGCTCAGCGATTGCCTCGTGCATTGCCTCAAAACTGTCGCGGGGGTCAAGAATGGTATCGTCCGGAAAAACGAGGCGATACATTGGGTCGAGCCGTGTAAGGGTAATGTAATCTTCCATCCGTCTGCCTGCTCGTTGGAAGATATTCTCCAGGAGGTGGGGCATCAGAAAAAAGGTGGGGCCAACATCAAATGAAAACTCACCAAGTTGGAGCCGTCCATTGCGCCCTCCAACACTCTCTCGTGATTCAAACACCGTAACCTTAAAACCTTCAGCGGCGAGAGTCACAGCAGCAGCCAATCCGCCGGGTCCTGCCCCTACAATAGCAATTTTTTTCATACGTTTCTTATCCTATTACATCATGTTCAGCTGACCTTACGTAACCCCAAAATACAAGGTTTCAGAAAGAACAAGATAAACGAATAAAATATCGTGACATTCCGTTTGCAAGAAGATATTGAGAATGTTCGCGTTATTCTCCGTATTTTTGTTGTTACGTATAGCCCATTACGATTTTATCTGTATGCCAATACCCCGATTTCAGTACAACGACGAAGACCTTTTGACCCGCATCGCAACGGGAGAGACTTCTGCGCTTACTGATTTCTATGATCACCATTCAAAGCTCATTTACGGCGCACTATTGAAGATCCTCCGCGATACGAATGATGCTGAGGATGTTCTACAAGAGGTATTCGTACAAGTGTGGCGAAAGGCATCTACCTACAAACCCGAACTTGGCAGCCCCAAAAATTGGCTTGTTCGCATAGCCCATAACCGTGCCATCAACCTCATCCGCTCCAGACGGTATCGCGGTAAACAATCAGAGATCGCGTTACCGGATGAACACGACGGTTCGCAACAGCCTAAAGAGTTGATCCAGGAATCTACGTGGGCAGTTACAATAGCATCGGAGACTCATAATCTGCTTACCGATGGCATTGTCTCATTACCACGCGAGCAGGCAATTTTGATAGAAATGTCTTTTATGCAAGGGTATAGCCACTCAGAGATCTCTGAATCCCTCAAGATCCCCCTCGGCACCGTCCAGACTCGCATCCGTACAGGGCTTC
>JBKJHR010000211.1:0-3273 GCA_046598695.1 Kapaibacterium sp. (SeqCode) | reverse complement strand
GGCAATCTTGCTTTTTGGGGGGTAAAAAAAGAAGAACGGAGGAGGAGTCCGTTCTTCATAAAGTCTAAGCTCCGGAGGTGGTGAGAGTGTGATTCCCGGAGCTGCTTTGAGTTGTGTTGTGTCTTAATTATTTGAGTTTGTCCCTATGAAAAACTCTTGTCAAATAGACGCGAAGAAACGCTCTTTGTTTCAGCATGAATAAGAATTCATTTTGACCCGTAGGGGCAACATTGCGACATGCCCTTCCCGAGGGATTTTCCTTAATGAACAGGGCACATTGCAATGTGCCCCTACGAGTTCTTTAGAGTCCGCTCAAACTTATTCCGTATTTTTGCATATATACGAACAATATTAATTACTTATACGAATGAACTTTCAATTATCCGAAGACCATATAGCGATCCGCGATGCGGCACGAGATTTTGCACAGAATGAGATCGCTTCCTCTGCTGTCGAGCGCGATCTGACAGGTGAATTCCCGACGGAGATCATCAAGAAGCTCGGAGAGCTTGGTTTTATGGGCATGATGGTTGACCCCAAATGGGGTGGCTCAGGGCTTGATTGCGTGAGCTATGTGCTGGCAATGGAGGAAATCTCGAAGGTTGATGCAAGTTGCTCCGTCGTGATGTCGGTCAATAACTCACTCGTGTGCTGGGGGATTGAAACATACGGGACAGAAGAGCAGAAAGAGCGTATCTTGAAGCCACTTGCATCGGGCAAGTCTATCGGCGCATATTGCCTTTCTGAGCCAGGAGTTGGTAGCGATGCGGCACAGCAGGCAACGAAAGCTCGTAAAGATGGAAATGACTGGATCATTGATGGAGCCAAGAACTGGATCACGAATGGCACAACCTCAGATTTTTACATCGTCTTTGCACAGTCTGACGAAGCAAAAGGGTATAAAGGTGTAACGGCGTTTATCGTTGAAAAGGGAATGCCGGGGTTTGAGACTGGCAAGAAAGAGGACAAGCTCGGTATTCGCTCAAGTGATACGTGCTCCTTGTCTTTTACTGGTGTCCGCGTCCCAGATGCGAACCGTTTGGGTGCTGACGGCGCAGGGTTTAAGATCGCAATGGAAACGCTTAATGGCGGACGTATTGGTATCGCTTCGCAGGCATTGGGTATTGCAAGCGGTGCATACGAAAAGGCGATCAAGTATTCCTTCGAGCGTCATTCATTCGGCAAGCCGATCAATCAATTACAGGCAATTCAGTTCAAACTTGCTGATATGGCAATGAAGATCGATGCGGCGCGGTTGCTCATTCTCCGTGCGGCGAGATTGAAAGATGCCCATGGCAATTACATCAAAGAAGCGGCAATGGCAAAGCTCTATGCCTCGACGATAGCGATGGAAGTAGCCAATGAGGCGATTCAAATTCATGGTGGCTATGGCTACGTTCGTGAGTATCTCGTTGAGCGTGCATTGCGCGATGCCAAGATCACACAGATCTACGAAGGAACCTCGGAAATCCAACATATCGTGATCGCACGTCAGCTTTTGAAGGAGTATTCGATCAGCTGAGATGACTCAGGATGATTTTTTGAGGTACTGGAGTAACTTTTCAGCGATTTCGGTATTTATAGAGGGAAACAGATGTATATTTGTTTTTAATAACTCGTGCAGCTGATTCTTATTTAACCATTGATCCTAACATATTTATTGTATGACAAAAAGACTTTTCGCCTTCTGCGCTCTCAGCATTTTTGCTCTTGGCGCATTTACTACAAACACGTTCGCGCAAGCCCGCACGAGCACAAAAACGCAGGTCCTCAGCATTGATGCGCTTGGCTTGTTCCAAGATGGTGGGTTCTTCACCGCGCAGTATGAATGGAAAACCTCTCCAACGAATAGCGTCCATATTCGAGGTATTTTCTCAACGTATTTGACGTATACGGGATTTGGCATTGGAGCGGGATACCGTTTCTACATTGCTGATAGCCGCGCATTGACGGGGCTTTCGGTGGCACCTGTGGCTCATATTTTCTTTTATAATTCGAGCGATTTCAATAAGTCCACAACAGCAATTTCTATCGGCGGTGAAGTTGCATATAAATGGATATTCGACCAATTTTCGGTTGAGCCAGGCTTAGGTTTGCAGATCGGTTTCTTGGGTGAGAATGTCCCATTCCTCACGAAGACTCGTCCGTATGCGCAAGTACAACTTGGCTACGCGTGGTAATTCTATCAATTCCTTTTCTTTTCCCTCAATGGTATATATATCGTTGAGGGACGTTTTTTTATCTGCACCTCCTATTGCTCATTCGTAATCCGTTCAGATTCTTTGTTCTTCTTCTTGCCCTCATCGTTGGGCAGGAGGTTCGTTGCCAAACAACAAATTCGTTAGCACCACAGCCGAGACAGCCGACATTCGGCATTGAAGGGGGATATGGGTATCGCACGGATAAATTGAGTGGTGTCATAGGAAGAGTTTTTTATGCCGCGCCCTTCGGGAAGTTCGATCTTGAAGGTGGTGGGTATCTTACTGCAATAGATGATGGATTTGGTTTCGATGTGCGCACTCGAATTCCTTTTGCTTCTTCTGCGTTTCATTTCTTGGGTGGTTTCGGTGTTGCTGTTCATCCATTTTATGTGTCTATGTTGATTCCGATAGGTTTGACGTATTCTTTGATCGAGATGGTCGAAGTTTCGGCAATTGCAACGCCAAATTTTCCGCTTACAAAGCTTGATAAGAATTCTGTTATTTATGATGCCCGAATAGGGTTACGTTTCTAATGAGATCAATCTACATACACATACTAGCGTTTTCCTTTTTATTTTCGGCAACAGTCTTTGCACAAAAGACGATGCCAGCGGATACAACGGGAGGAAAAAAAATCCTTCGACGTGATATAGGCGTTGTGAAGAAGGTAGCGGTATATCCGTACCTAACCCTTAGCGCGAACTTTCAATCCGGGCAGGCATTTCCAAAAAGCGCAAACGGCATAGGGTATGGCTTTGGTGTAGCATTCGACCTTACCGAGGATAAACAGCCGATCGGTTTTTATTTTGATCTTGCCTATCAGGATATGCGTGCTTCAGCCAATGACGGAGGAGCAAAGCTCATAGATCCTGTTAATGATACCGTTGCTGTCAGTGTGCCTGTTGTGCATTACTTCTCGTATGCGATGATCGAGACGTTCCTGAAGTTGCAAGGAGAGAAGTCTAATGGATATTTTCTTATTGGTGCAAGTTTTGGTTTTGCGACAACATCACAAACCGTAAAGAATGGACCAGGTGCGGCAGTTTATTCTTTACGGTTTGTGATGTTGTCG